>JAYUTY010000405.1:0-3614 GCA_043754875.1 Gemmatimonadota bacterium | reverse complement strand
TGCTCAAGCCAAGCGTCTTCGCTCTCGCCGCCGCCGTGGAGCAGACGGAGAAGATCCTGCGCCGCCTGATCAGCGAGAACATCGTGCTCGACATGGCGCTGGCGCCCAACACCCCATTGGTGCGCGCCGATCCGACGCAGCTCGAGCAGGTCATCCTCAACCTCGCCGTCAACGCGCGCGATGCGATGCCTCGCGGCGGGCGGATCCTGTTGGTCACGGGGAGCGTGACCCTCCTTCGCGCCCGGCAGACCAGCGGAACGATCCTGCCGGCCGGCCGCTACGCGACGCTCTCCGTGACAGATACCGGCACCGGGATGGCGCCGGACGTTCGTGAGCGACTTTTCGAGCCCTTCTTCACCACGAAGGAGCGCGGCCAGGGCACCGGCCTCGGGCTGGCGACGGTCTACGGCATCGTGCAGCAGAGCGGCGGCGGGATCGAGGTCGAGAGCACCGAAGGCGTCGGTGCGACGTTCACGATCTACTTCCCGGTCGCGACGACGAGCGCCTTGACGCCGATCCCGATGCCGCGGCGCGAAGCGAGCGCTCGCGGTGAGGGAACGATCCTCCTCGCCGAGGACGATGACGCCGTGCGAGCGATTGCGCGCGAGGCGCTGGGCCGCGCGGGATATCAGGTGCTGGCCGCCGCCACCGGCGACGAGGCGCTCGCGCTCGCCGCGGCCCACGTCGGCACGATCGACCTGCTGCTGACGGACGTCATCATGCCCGGCATGAACGGTCGCGAACTCGCCGAGCGCCTGAGCGCTCTTCGGCCGGGCCTGCCGACACTTTTCGCATCCGGCTATACCGACAACGTGCTGGTCGACCAGGGCGCCCTCCTTCCCGGCGTCGAGCTGCTCGACAAGCCCTTCACTCCCGCCTCGCTCACCGCCAAGGTGGCCGCCGTCCTCGCCGCATCGATCTCCCAGGCTTCCGTATGAGCATCTTCGTCGCCCGCCAACCGATCTTCGACCTGCACGAGAAGGTCATCGCCTACGAGCTGCTCTACCGGCGCGATGCCGAGCGCCTCGAGGCAGAGGGGACAGACGGCAACACGATGAGCGCGCGCGTGATCACCAACGCCTTCCTCGGTATCGGCGTGCGGGAGATCACCGGCGGACTCACGGCGTTCGTCAACTTCACGCGCGAGCAGCTCGTCGCGCGCACGTGGGAGCTGCTCGCGCCCACCGACGTGGTGATCGAGCTGCTCGAGAGCGTGTCGTGTGATCCCGAGGCGCTCGCCGCCTGCGAGGAAGCCCACGCCGCCGGCTACACGATCGCGCTGGACGACTTCGTGTACGATCCGAGCTTCGACCCGATGCTCGCGCTCGCGTCGATCGTGAAGGTGGACGTGCTCGGCCGCGAGGACGCCGACATCGAGGCGGTCGTCCGGCAGCTCCAGGGGTTCGACGTGCGACTGCTGGCCGAGCGCGTGGAGACCGAGGCGGTCCATACGCGGTGCAAGGCGCTCGGCTTCCAGCTCTTCCAGGGCTACTTCTACGCCAAGCCCGAGACGGTCACGAAGGAAGATCTCGAGGCGGGGCAACTCGCGATCCTGCGTGTGCTCAACCTGCTGCGCGATCCCGACGTCGCCGACGCCGCGCTCGACGCTGCCTTCCGCAGCGATCCCGCGCTCTGCTACAAGCTGCTGCGGATCGTGAACTCCGCCTCGATGGGCGGGCGCGGAGTGGAATCGATCCAGCACGCGGTGCGGCTCGTGGGACGTACGGCACTGCACAAGTGGCTCGCGGTGATCCTTGCCGGCTCGTTCGCGGCGATGGGAGGCACGAGCAGCGAGCTCGCGCTCGCGGCACTCGCGCGCGCGCGGCTGTGCGAGCGCATGGCGGAAACGTCATCCCGCAAGCTCGCGCCCAATCCGCTGTTCATGACGGGGCTCTTCTCCATGATGGACGCGCTGATGCGTGCGCCGATGGATCGCGTGCTGGCCCGCGTGGAGGTTTCCCCCGACGTGCGCAGTGCGCTCCTGACGCGCACCGGCGCACAGGCGCCGGCGCTCATGCTCGCGGAAGCGTACGAGGAGGGCGACTGGGAGCTTGCGCAGGCACTCTCCCAGCAGGTCGGCGTGAGCGCGGACGAGCTGGCGGCGCTGTACGTGGAGTCGGTGGGCTGGGCGCGGGACCAGTTGGCCGCCACGCTCTGACTGCTGTGATCGTCCTACCCCCTGGACTGCAGTTGCAGTCCAGGATTCCGACTAGGACGAGCTGCCGGTGACCGACGGCGAGCTGCCGGGCTGCGGCACGGCATGCGCGCCTGCGGGCGAGCGCATGTCGAGCAGGGGCGTCTCGCTGAACGGCAGCACGATCGTGATGCGGCGATTGCTCGGATCGAGCACGTCGACGTCAGGCCGCGGATCGCGATCGGCCATGCCGCGCACTTCGCGGACGCGTCCTGTCGCCACCCCATGCTCCTCGAGCACGCGGCGCGCGGCGTTGGCGCGATCCGACGAGAGTTCCCAGTTGGAGTACGGACCGGCATAGGGAGCCGCGTCCGTGTGCCCCTCGATGATCAGCGCGTTGGAGAGCGGGCGCAGCTCGCTCGCGACGAGCGTGAGCATCTGCCGCATGACCGGCTTCATCTCCGACGACGCGCTCGGAAAGAACGTCTCCCCCTCGCTCCCCTCGGCCAGCTCGATGCGCAACCCGGTCTTCGTGGTGACGACCTCGATGTGTGCGCCGATCGTGCTGAGGCCGGCTTCCTTGAGCCGCGTGCGGATGTTCGCGGCCGCCTTGTCGAACTGTCCCTGCTGCTGCATGCGGCTCACGAGCCGGAGCGGCGTGGTCTGCACCGTGCCCGGCGAACTGCCAGACGAGATGGGGCTCTGGCCGGACGAGTATCCCTTCTTGAAGCCGACTGGATTGGAGAAATAGCCTTCGATCGACTTCTTCGCGGCGTCGTCCATTCCGAGGATCCACATCACCATGAAGAACGCCATCATGGCCGTCACGAAGTCCGCGTAGGCCACCTTCCACGATCCACCATGGTGGACTGCGTGATGCTTCCGCTTCTTCTTGATGACGATGATCTTGACGCCGCTCTTCGCCGACACGTCAGGCTGCCTTGCGGCGGGTGAGCGACTCGAGCTCGGCGAACGATGGGCGCTCCACTGGCTCGATGTTGCGTCGCGCGAATTCGACGCAGGTCATCGGCGAGTCGCCGCGGGCAAAGGCGAGGAGCGCCGTGCGGATGCAGCACATGTAGTCATGCTCGGACTTGATGCGCACCGTGATCGCGCTGGCGATGGGGCTGAACACGCCGTAGGCGAGCAGGATGCCGACGAAGGTGCCGACGAGTGCGGCGGCCACCTTCTCGCCGATCTCCGATGCGGCGCCGCCGATCGACCCCATCGTGATGATCACGCCGAGCACCGCCGCGACGATGCCGAAGCCGGGCATCGCGTCGCCGACCTGGGTGACGGCCGCGGGGACCGCCATCTGCTCGTCGTGCTGCTTGTCGAGATCGAGCTCCAGGATCTCGCTCAGGTGATGATCCTCGACCGCGCCGGTGAGCAGCACCTTCAGCGTGTCGGCGAGGAAGCTCACGGCGTGGTGGTTCGCGCTGAACAGCGGGTACTTCTTGAAGACGTCGCTATTCTCCGG
>JAYUTY010000404.1:0-10483 GCA_043754875.1 Gemmatimonadota bacterium | reverse complement strand
CCGCGACGTTCACTGCCGGCGCGGCCGCACCACCCGCGCTCGGCGCCTTCGCGCCACCACCACCTCCTGCCGCCACGACACGATGCGCTGGCGGTCGCGTGGACGCCGCGCCGCGCAGCACCTGATCCGCATTCTCCAGCGGAGCGAGCAGCAGCGCCGCCAGCGGCGCACCGATCTGCGCCCCTTCACCGCCGACGACGAACTTCTGCGTCAACTGCCGCGCTGCGACCTTGGCCTGCGTCACCGCAGCCAGCGACTGCTGCGCCGACTGCGTCAGCGCCTGCGTGCTCGGCGTATCGACCGCGGGTGGCATGCTCGCCGTCTGCTCCAGCGCGCCCTGCACCGCGAGCAGTCCGTTCAGATACGGCTGGTTCCCCTCGAACACGTAGCTGTCCGTCTTCGGGCTCGTCACCACCTTCACCGGTTGGAACGCGGCGATCACGGACGAATCGGTGTCCGTGTTCCGCGAGGCGAGCGAGAGCGCGGCGAACAGTGGCGACTGTCCGCCGCCAAGCATCCCGAGCTTCGTCGCCGCGTCGCGCATCGAGCCGCCGCGCGCGATCGCCAGTGACCGAATGTAGCCCTGCCACGCGCGCACGTAGTCGCCGCGATAGCGCGTGCGCAGCTCCGCGAGAATCGCATCGCGGTCCTTCGCGCGCGCGTTACCCGCGTCGCCGACCACCCAGCTCTCTCCCTCGAAGAAGCGATCGGCGTGCGCGAAGGCGTTCTGCATGAAGCGCCAGCCGCCCGCGGTGAAGCCGCCCGGCACGTCGGTGGCGGCGATCACCCCCGCCGCCTGCGGCGCCAACGTCGCGAGCCGTGCCGGCGGGGTCGTCTTGGCTGCCTCGGCGAGCATGAACTGATAGATCTGCTCCGCGCCGGCGAACCGGCCCAGAAAGTCGCGCCCGCGCCCGACCACCGCCGCGTCGGCCGTCTGCGGAAAGGGGTTCTCGTGCGCCAGGCCGACGGCGTAGAACTCGAACTGCCGGCGCGCGAGCGCAGTGACGTCGGCGTCCAGCGCCTGCCCGCGCGCGAAGCTCGTGAGGAGCACCGGCGCCATGAACTCCGGCGTGCTGCGCTTGCTCTCCGTCGTGCCGATCAGATACGCCTTGAGCATCGCGTAGTCGCGCCCGTAGTCGTCCGTCGGCCGCGGGAGCGGCGGCAGGGCGCGCAGCGAATCCACGAGCGCCGTCCATGCCGCGTCGTGCAGCTGTCGCCGGTAGCCGGCAAGCCACACCTGGCGTCCGCTCGCGAGCAGGTCGTCACCGCGCCAGAGTCCCCAGCGGAGCCGCGTGGGAACACCGGCCGTCTCGTAGCCACGCAGCGTGTCGAGCACGGAGCGAAGCGCGTCGAGCCGGCGCAGCGCATCGGCCGACGGCAGCGCGATCGACCCAGCCGGCGCGCTCACCACGGGGAGCGCCGCCACGTCGCGCGCCGCGACGTTGGTCCGCTCCGCGTAGGCGCGATTACCCAGCCACGAGCGCAGCACGCCGAACGAGACGATCAGCAGTGCGGCGATCCCGGCAGCCAGCATCGCGCGGCGCAGGCGCGCGACGCGCATCCCGCCCGTGGCCATCGTCGTGGCCCCGCGATCGCCAAGCACCACCTCGGGAAAGAGGCGCGTGAGGAACACCCACTGCGGCACGCGCCGTGTACCGGTGGAGGACAGCGACGCAACCGGCGGCGCGACGGACGCCGCACCACCCCGCGAGAAGACGCTCGTCGCGCCCGCGACGACCGGCGCGGCGGCCGCCTGGCTGGCTGGCATCGCTGCGGCAGGCGCGTGGTCGACCGCGATCGGCCGCGCACCAACGAAGTAGAAGCCACGCAGCTGCGGGCTCACCCCGAGCTGCGTCGGTCGGCAGATCTCGCTGAGGTAGCGTGTCACCGCCGGCGCCAGCTTGCCAAGTGAGCGCGGCAGCTCATAGGCGGCAAGGCGCGGGGCCATTCCGCTCGTGCGACCGAGCAGCTCGAGCCGGCGAGTGGCGAGCGACGCGACGATCATCGCGAACGCCGTTTCGATGCGCGCCGAGATCCGCGTGTCATAGCTCCCCGCCGCACCGGCTGCCGCGTCGAATGGCAGGGCGGCGCCGAGCGGCGCGGTGATCTCGTCGTGCGTGAACGGTGCGACCCACGACTCGAAATCGGGGATGCGATCGGCCTTCGTGAACACCACGTACACGGGCAGGGCGACGCCGAGCTCGCGCGCCGCGTCGGCGAGGCGTTCGCGCGTGATCTTCGCGAGCGCTTCGAGCTCCACCCCTGCGCCCGCGGCGAAGAAGGTGTCGCAGCTCACGCAGACCACCACCGAGCGCGCCGCGGTCGTTCCGCGCCCGATGGCCGCGGCCAGCCGCGGCGCGCGCAGCTCGCGCACGAACTGGCGCCAGCGCCCGGCGTCCGCGAACACCGCGCCACCCGGCTCCACCAGCAGCGCATCTCCCGCTACCCATAGGTTGGCCGCCGCCGTCGGCGATGCCGCGTCGGCCGCCGCAACAGGTGCGTCGCCTGCCAGAAGCTCCGGGTTCAGCCCCGCGTGCGACACGATCGTCGTCTTGCAGCTTCCCGTGGTGCCGGTCACGAGCACCATCTGCTTCGCGTCGAACACGCCGCGCGCCAGTCGGCCGCGCGCCGCGGCGATGGCCATGAGCGCGTCGTCGCGCTCTGCCCCGGGCGTCGCCATCAGCGGTTCGTCCTGCGGCCGCAGATACCAGAGCAGCGCGGCCGCCGCGATGATCCCGAGCGCGAGCAGCCCCACGCGGAGTCCTACGCGCTCCCCCTCGCTCAGCGAGAGCACCGCGCCGAGCAGCCAGGCGAGCAGGACGAAGACGATCAGAACGGCGAGAGCGCTGAACCAGCGCGTCGAGCTGTTGCGGGCCATGAGAGAGGAGGCTGGTGGTTAGCGCGCTGTGGGCGCCGCGGGAGCGGCAGTCGGCGCCGTGGCAGCGGAACGGCTCGCAAGCTCGTGCAGCTCGCCCGTCGATTGGCCGAGCGTGAGAGTGGAGATGCCCCACAGCGCGAGTGCGAGCACTGCGCACGCCGCGAGGCCGATCGTCAGGCGGCGGATCCACGGATCGCGACCAGCGACCGCGTCATCGGCCGGCCGCCACTGTGGCGTGAGATCGCCCGGTGCACCCCGTGCGCGCTGCACGCGGTCACCGATTCGTGCCGCGATCGCATGCAGCGCCCCGCCGTCGCCACCGCCGAACTTGCCGCGAAAGCCAAGCAGGAGGCAGAGCTGGTGCACCTCGAGCAGGTCGATCAGTGCCGGCGAATCCGGCCGCTCCAGCAACTGGTCCACATGCTGGAAGAACCACTCGCCGCCCATGTGCCCGCCGAACAGCTCCTCCTGCAGCGTGCGTCGCGCCCAGTCCGCGAGCGCCGGCTGCCGCGAGTTGAGCGCACTCTCGTCCAGCAGCGCCACGACCGCGAACAGCGCCAGCCGCGAGTCGGCCGACTCATAGCCCGCCGCGCGCGCCTCCGACTCGGCGCGCTGCAGCAGTTGGAGCAGGTGGGCACGGAACGCGCCCGCGTCGGAGACCGCCTGCCGGTCCGTGCGCAGTCGAGTCACGGAGGTGAACACTTCCTGGAGGATCAGGGCGAGCCGGCCACGACCGACTGGCGTGACGGAGACCGGCGTGCTCGTGCCGTCCTGTTGCAGCGGGGGAGTCGTCATCGGAAATCCGCGGAGGGGGACATCGGTGCGGGGCGCGGCGACATCGCCGGCACGAGAGCGAAGGTAGGTTTTCCCCCGCGCCTCCGCCATCCGTTTTATCGCGCGACGTTTCGCACTCGTCAGGCCGGTCGCGATTCAGCCCGGCATCACTCCGGGATCAGGATCGCCAGCTCGAGCGTGACGTCGGAGAGCGCGTCCGGCACGTACACCCCGAGCTCGTGGCTGTCCGTGAGGCCCTGCGCGCACGGGCCGCCCATCACGATCTCGAAGTACGACAGTCCTTTCCGCGGCGCCAGCCCGGCGGGCGGCGCCGGCACGTGCTCGATCGTCAGCCCCGGGAAGGCGCGTCGCACCAGTTCCATGACGAACTTGGCCGCGCACACCTTGAGGTACTGCGGGGCGCGCCCGATCGTCTCGGCCGCGCTCAGCGATGATCGCACCCCCAGGAACCAGCGCACACCGGGCTGGAAACAGCGCGGGTCGGTGATCGCGGCAGTGTGCAGCACGTCGGTGGTGCGCGCGAACGACACGACGACCGCACGCGCCGCGACGACGAGATCGAGATGCGCCCGCAGGTGGCGCTCGAGCGCCGAGAAGCAGCCGGTCAGGTCGTCATGGGCGTAGAGCGGCAGGTCGCGCGACTGCGTCGTGAGCGAGAAGGTGCACAGCGCACCGGCCAGCCGGGACAGCTCCGTCCACAGCCGCTCCGGATGACAACCGCGCGTCGCCAGCAGATGCCGCAGCGGCGCCTCGGCCGACCGTACCGCGTGCAGCAGCCACCGGGTGGCGATCTCGTTCCCGACGTACGCGGCCGGCGCCACGCCAGCCACCGGTCCACCGGGTGCGGCCGGCGCGAGCGTGCTCGCGAGCGCCGCGCCCTTGGCCTCCAGCATACCGACGATGCTCGCCAGGAGCGACAGGAGCCGCTCGCTGCCAGCGATCTGGAGGCAGGGCGGGATGAAGTCGCCATCCGGCACGAACCGGCCCGCGCCGTCGCGACGGATGCGCGCGATCGGAAGCGCGACGTCGGCTGCCGTGAGCTCCTCGTCGAGCAGCAGGCGCAGATTCTTGAGCGCCAGCGGCACTTGGGCGACGTCCTGCCCCGCCGTTTCGTCGCGCAGCTCACCAACCGTCTCGACGTAGCGCACGCCGTTCGAGGCGGTCGCCGCCCCCCGCTCGGCGACGTTCGGCGCATCCGTGCGCCACGAGGGGAGCACGAGCGACACGACGTGCGAGTCGCGCGTCGGCGAGAAGCGGGTGGCGAGCGGCGCGGGCGACGGAGGCGCGTCCACGTCGGGAATCGAGACGACCGTGCCGTCCGGCAGGATCCCCCTCACGAGCGCCACCGCCAGCATGCCCCCTGAGAGCGCGTCGGCGTCGAGCTGCACGTCGGTCACGCCGTAGCCGAATGGGAATACCGCCTCCACCGTCTGCGCCAGGCTGTCCTCGAAATGGCGCCGCTGCCCCTGGAAGTGCTGAGGGGCCAGGTGCATTCCCTCTTCCCAGACGATGCGGGCGGGGCGGCGCGGAGATTGACGCATGCGGGATCTGGGGCGGCGGGAGGGATCGAGACGATTGCCTCGGCACGGCTCGGGGTGAATACTACAAATACTACAAGCGCCACGCAGACTTCACACGCCCCAGATCGCGCCGCGTCATCCGTGCGCCGCGCGGGCACGTTTCCGCCTCACCCGCCCCACGTGATGAGCAGCACTGTTTTCGAGGACCGCTACCGTCTGATGAAGTGCGTCGCCGTCGCCGGTGGGATCCGCACGCACCACGCGCAGGAGCGCGCCACCGGGCGCATCGTGATGGTCCATGTGCAGGACGAGGTGGAGACCGGGGCGCAGCAGCACTTCCAGAGCGCCGTCGAGCGGTGCCCGCCGCCGCACAATGCGCGCATCCTCGAGACCGCGATGCTGCCGAGTGGCGGCTTTGCCGTGGTGACGGACTTCCTGCAGGGCTTCACGTCGTTCCGCGACTGGCTCGCCTTTCGAGTGCCCGGCGCGTTTCCAGGTACGGCCGCAGGTCAGACCGGCGTGATCGCGGCAGCGGGCGGTGCGTCTGCCGCCGAGATGCCGACCGCCGATGCGAGCGGTCAGAATCCGAGCGACGACGGTACGAACGCGCTCGATGCGAACGCGATGCCCAGGCACGCCACCGTCCAGCGCAGTGCGGTCACCACGCAGCAGGCGGAGGACGACTCGGCGACGCAGATCATCTCGGCCGTCTCTGCAGCTCCGCCGACTGCGTCGACGCCAGCCACCGAACCCTTGGCCACCATGCCGGTAGCGCCAGAAGCTCGGATAGCGCCGCCGCCAGCCCCGAAGCAGCCCGGTGAGTTCACGCGGATGTTCGGACAGGTGAGCACACCCACACCGCCGACGGCGCAGACGCCGGCGCACGTTCCGCCGACGCTCTCGACGCCCCAGCTGCCCGCAACGCCGTCAGCGTCACCTCCGGCTCCACCTTCCAAGGCGCTCTTTCCGCCGGACAGTCTCGCGCCGGGTGAGTTCACCCGGATGTTCAACGCGCCGACCGTGCCTCCGTCGCGCGAAGGAGCGTCACCATTCGGGGCACCGCCGTCGGCTCCCGCCGTGGGCGTCGGTGCCGCGCGGCCGCCTGCGGCTCCCTCGTTCCCATCGTCGCCACGCAGCGGCGGAAGCGCGACGCACTCCTTCGACGCGCCCGGCACCCCGGGCGGACGCTCACCGGACTACTCCGCCGGTCAGGGGCTGGGCGGCGCACCGGACGCACTGGCTGCTTTTGGCGCCGGCAGCGCGGCGCCACCCGAGCGCCCCACCTCGTCGTCGCATGCCACCGACGAGCGCCGAGGCCTGGGAGACCAACTGCCGGCCGAGTCGCCCGAGTCCCCACCCGCCGGCGACTCGCCAGCCTCGATGTTGGCGTCGAACCTCTCGAACCTGTCCAATCTGTCGTCGTTCGGCAGCAACTTTTCGTCGCCGCCCGCAGCACCATCGCTGCCGCCGCTCCCCTCTCTGCCATCGACACCGGGCTTCTCATCGGCGCCGGCGCTGCCGGTCTTGCCTGCAGCGCCAGCCATCCCGTCGATGCCTGCGCCCCCGGCGCTTCCGGCAATGCCGCTGCCCGCGATGCCCCAGCTTCCAAGCCTCCCCCCGTTGGGAGGCGGCTCGCCATTCGGTGGTGCGAGTGCCCCGCCGATGCGTCTGTCGCCAGTTGGAACCCCGGCCCCCGCGGCGGCCAGCGGTGGTGAGTACACGCGCATCATCAAGGCCGGCGTCACACCGCCGCCGCCGGCCCCTGCGCCGGTCGCCGCTCCCGTTGCGGCACCCGCGCGCCAGCGCACGGTTCCCCTCGGGCTCATCATCACGCTGTTCGTGGTCCTGCTGCTCGCGGCTGTCCTCGTGCTCTACTTCGCGTTCCGCCCTGCTCCCGCTACGGCGACGCGCGGCACCCTGCCCGCCGTCCCCACGCTGCCGGGGGCATCGGCGCCCGGAGCGGCGAGCACCGCACCCGCGGCGACTCCCGCACCCGGTGCGGCGACACCGGTTACCCCAGCGACCCCGGCGCCGACACCCTAGCGGAGCACGATCACCAGTTCGAGACGCGCGTCCGCGAGCTCCGCTGGCACGTACACCGCCAGATTTCGGGCGCGCGCCACGGCTTCCCACGCCGAGCTCGCGCGCTCGATCGCGAAGTAGAGGAAGTCGAGCTTCACAGGCACCCCGGCCGGGGGCTCGGGGACGTGCGTCAGCTGCAGTCCGGGCAGCGCCTGACGGATCAACGTGTCGACCACGTCGGCCGAGCCGACCTTGCAGCCAGTCATCACCTTGGTGAGCAGCTCGGCCTGGCGCATCGGCGCGCTCACCGCGAGGAACCACTGCCGCGCGGTCAGGAGCGACTCCTGTGCGAGTGCGACCGCCTGCACGGATGGGCGGATCGTCCGCAGCGGCAGGGCGACGGCGCTCTCTGGCACCGCCGTGTCGAGCAGCTCGATCACCTGCGCCTGAAGCGCGCCGAAACACTCACCGAGTCGCGCATGGTCGTACACCGGGAGCTGTGGCGGCGTCGGTGAGAAAGTCGTCAGCGCCCCCGCGAGCGCCACGAGCGCACCCCATAGTTCGGAGGGGTGGCCGCCGCGCACTTCCTGCAGGTGACGCAACTGCGGAAGGTGCGTGCTGAGCGTGAAGAGCAGCCAGAATCCGCCGACGTCGGTCACTGAGAAGTCGGCCAGCCCCTGGTTGCGTTGACGGCGCGTCGCGCTGAGCGCGGCCGCGCGCGCGGCCATGCGCTCCACGACGTGGCGCACCATCCCCGAGAGTACCGGGCTCGCTGCGAGATCGAGCATCGGCGGCACGAACGCGGGGTCGAGCACCACCTCGCCCGTTCCGCTCCGCAGCAGCCGCGCGACCGGCAGCGTCACGTGTCCTTCGGCGAACTCCCCCTCCAGCAGGAGCCGCAGGTTGGGGCGAGCCACCTGAATCGGCCGCTCGGCGAGTCCCGTCGTCTCGTCCGTCGCGATCTGCTCCTCGGCGCGCCACCGCGCCTGCGCCGACACGCCGGCCTCCCGCGCCGAGCCGGTCACGTTGCGCGTGCCCGAGCGGAACTCGGGCACCGCGAGCTGCACCAGCATCGAGCGCTGGTCCTGCAGCCAGACGCCGTCGAGCGCGCGCGGCGCCGGCGCCGGATCGGCGAGCGGCGCATCGAACAGCAGTCCGTCGGGAAAGCGGCCGGCCACGCTGCGCACGGCGACGGTGCCTCCCGCGAGCGCTTCACGGTCGAGCTCCAGGCGCGTCAGCCCCCACGGACAGAACGTCAGCGCGCCGATCTGCTGCCGCAGGATCTCGTCGAAGTACCGGTCCTGCGCCTGCAGATGCTGCGGCGTGAGGAGCGTGCCTTTCGTCCAGAGCACGGGATGCAAGAGAGACATGTGCTACAACGTACGGGCATCGCGCGCCGCTCGCCAACGCGGGGGCGCCGAGAGAGCATGAGACGATTCTCAGCGATCCGGCTTGACACCTTCTCTCAACGCATACACTGTAGGCGGTCCTCAGAAGTGTTGTGGTCCTGAGACGCTCGTGCGGCCGGCGCCCTGACGCTGCACGCGCCTCGACGCCGCCGGCGACGGCGCGCGGACCACCGCCTCGTGCCGCGCAACCCGCAGGAGTCCGACATGGCTGACAGTACTCAGAAGAAGCTCGACCGCGTGCGCCCGCCCCGTGTGGCGATCTCGTACGAAGTGGACACCGGCGGCGCGATCGAGAAGAAGGAGCTCCCGTTCCTGATGGGCGTGATGGGCGACTTCTCGGGGCAACCCACCGAGCCGCTCGCTCGCCTCAAGGATCGGAAGTTCGTCGACGTCACGCCGGACAACTTTGACGACGTCCTCGCGAGCATGAAGCCCCACCTCGCGTTCACCGTCGACAACAAGCTCTCCGAGGATGCCGACGCCCCCAAGCTGGCCGTCGACCTCAACTTCCGCAGCATGGACGACTTCTCGCCCGACGCGGTCGCACGCCAGGTGAAGCCGCTCCGCGAGCTTCTCGAGCTGCGCACCCAGCTCGCCGACCTGCGCGGCTCGCTGCAGACGAACGAGAAGCTCGACGAAGTGCTCCAGGCCACACTCGGTGACAAGGAGAAGATGAACAAGCTGCGCGGAGAGCTCGGCATCACAGAGGGCGAGAACAATGGCTGAGGCCAAGGCAGCCGCCCCCGGCGCAGAAGTCACCTACGCCGCGGGCGAGACGTCCCTGCTCGACCAGATCGTCGACCAGGGCAAGGTCGGACGCGACGCCGAGACCCGCGAGCGCGGCAAGGACCTCGTCAAGCGCTTCGTCTCCGAAGTGCTCGATGGCTCCATGACGGTGGCACGCGACACCGAGGCGATGATCAACGCCCGCATCGCGCAGATCGACCACCTGCTCTCGCTGCAGGTCAACGAGATCCTGCATCACGCGGAGTACCAGAAGCTCGAGTCGTCCTGGCGTGGCCTCAAGTTCCTGCTCAATCAGAGCGAGACGAGCACCATGCTCAAGATCAAGGTGCTCAACGTCTCGAAGAAGGATCTGCTGCGCGATCTGCAGCGCGCGCCGGAATTCGATCAGAGCGCGCTGTTCAAGAAGGTGTACGAGGAAGAGTACGGCGTCTTCGGCGGCACGCCGTTCGGCGCCATGGTCGGCGACTACTACTTCGACAAGAGCGGCCAGGACATGGAGCTCCTCGAGAAGATCTCCAACGTCGCCGCCGCCGCGCACGCTCCGTTCATGACGGCCGCCGCGCCTGAGCTGTTCAACCTCACGAGCTTCACCGAGCTCGATCAGCCGCGCGACCTCGCCAAGGTGTTCGACACCACCGAGTACGCCAAGTGGAAGGCGTTCCGGAGCAGCGAGGATTCCCGCTATGTGGCGATCACCGCGCCGCGCGTCCTGATGCGCGAGCCCTACGGCACCGCTACCGTGCCGATCGACGCGTTCAACTACGAGGAGCGCGTGGACGGCACCGACCACAACGCGTACCTCTGGGGCAACTCGGCCTACGCGCTCGCGGCCAACGTCAACAAGGCGTTCGCGACCTACGGCTGGTGCGCCACGATCCGCGGCGTCGAGGGCGGCGGCCTTGTCGAAGGGCTGCAGGTGCACAACTTCCGCACGGAAGCGGGCGAGCTCGTCATGAAGTGCCCCACCGAGGTGCAGATCACCGACCGTCGCGAGAAGGAGATGGCCGACCTCGGCTTCGCCGCCCTCGTGCACCAGAAGGGGACGGCCAACGCCGCCTTCTTCAGCGTGCAGTCGGCGCACAAGCCCAAGGTCTACGAGACGCCGGCCGCCA
>JAYUTY010000403.1:0-3620 GCA_043754875.1 Gemmatimonadota bacterium | reverse complement strand
GCTGGCGCGCGGCATCTTTCCCCGTCGGCGCGCGCGCTTGCTGCTGGTACGCACGCCCGGCGAGCTCGAGCAGATCTTCCGGACTTCGTTGATCGATGCGGTGCTGATCGACCTCGCGGGCGCAGGAGAGGAGACGTGGCGTGCCGCCGCACTGGCGCGGGAGTTTCCGAGTGTTCCCTTCTTCGCGATGACGGCGCTGCGGGCCGCCGAGGCACCCGCACTTGCACAGTGCGCGACGCTGGATTTCGCCGACGTGCTGATCGAGTCGGTGGACGACGCCGTCTCGCGAGAGCTGGTGCTGCGGCATGCCTTCACGACGCGCTTCGTCGCGACGTTGCGTGAGCCACCCGCGTCGCTCGCGCTCTGCACTCCGCTCCAACAGGCGACCTGGCGAAGCATCATCAGCTGGGCAGGGCGTCCGGTGCGGACCCAGCTCCTTGCCGACTCGGTCGGTGTCACGCGCGAGCATCTCAGCCGCACCTTCGCTGCGGAGGGCGCACCCAATCTCAAGCGAGTGATCGACCTGGTGCGGCTGATCGCCGCCGCCGAGCTGGCGAAGAACCCGGGGTACGATGTGCGCGACGTCGCGGAGGTGCTCGAATTCGCCAGCTCCTCGCATCTCTCGAGCACGGCGCAACGCGTGGTGGGCACGAAGCCGGCATCGCTGGCTCGCCTGCGCGCGGTGGACCTCATCGAGCGGTTCACGAGGGGGCACGGCCGGAGCCGAGGGTAGCCGGGTCGCCTCCTCGAGGGGGGCGGGTGCCGAGTGCGTCCTCTTTGACCTCGCGCTCGAGGTAGGCGAGAAAGCCAGCGAGGAGTCGCTCCACCTGTCCGGACCTCGCGGTGAGCTCCGTGAAGGCGCCAGCAGGGAGCAGCTCCGCGTGCCGGGCCACGGCGAGCTCCGTCTCCAGGCGCAGGAGTGCGCGCTTCGCGGCGAGATAGGCGTCGCGCTGCTCGATCGAGGTGTGGCGGCCATAGCCATCAGCGATGAGGCTCGCGACGGTGAGCGCCGTCATCATGACGGCCTCGCTGATGGTGCGCGTCTCCCGGCGCTGGCTATGGCGGGCTGTCCTGATGACGTCTCCGGCCAGGGAGACGGCTTCCTGCCAGACGCGGAGCTCGCGGACGCCGGATGACATGAAGTCAGAGTAGATTGTCGCGGGCGATCGACCGGATCAAATGGCCGCCCGTCGGGCCGGATGTCTGCCGGCCACCCGTCCGGCGTTGGAGGCAGTTGCTTCCGTCCTCGGCTTGTGATAATTTTCACAAGCTACCCCAGCGCATTCGCCAGCCCTAGCCGACCCTCCGCATGGCCACCGATACAACGCTTCGCCCCGGCGAGATCAAGGACATTCTCCTCAAGGAGATCGAAGCCGCCGACCTGCACGATCTCGATGTCGAGGAAGTCGGATCCATCCTCGAAGTGAAGGACGGCATCGCGCGCATCTACGGCCTCCAGAAGGCGATGGCGGGCGAGATGCTCGAGGTGCACTCGAGTGAGACGGGCAACACGATCACTGCCCTCGCGCTCAACCTCGAGGAGGACAACATCGGCGCCGTCGTGCTGGGTGATTATCTCCAGCTCAAGGAGGGCGACGAGGTGCGCCGCACCGGTCGCGTGCTCGAAGTGCCGGTCGGCCACGCGATGATCGGACGCGTCGTCGATGCGCTCGGTCGACCCATCGATGGCAAGGGCGACATCGCCACCACGGCCACCCGCAAGGTGGAGAGCGAGGCGCCCGGCATCATCGTGCGCCAGCCCGTGAAGGAGCCGATGCAGACCGGCATCAAGTCGATCGACGCGATGATCCCGATCGGACGCGGACAGCGCGAGCTGATCATCGGCGACCGCGGCACGGGCAAGACCGCCATCGCCGTCGACACGATCATCAATCAGAAGGGACAGGGCGTCATCTGCGTCTACGTCGCCATCGGCCAGAAGGCGTCGACCGTGTCATCGGTCGTGCAGCGCCTCACCGATGCAGGCGCGATGGAGTACACCATCGTCGTTGCCGCCACGGCCTCCGACCCGGCGCCGATGCAGTACATCGCGCCCTACTCGGGATGCGCGATGGCCGAGTACTTCATGTACAACGAAGGGATGCCGACGCTGTGCGTGTACGACGACCTGTCCAAGCAGGCCGCGGCGTACCGTCAGCTCTCTCTCGTGCTGCGCCGCCCACCGGGTCGTGAGGCCTACCCCGGCGACGTGTTCTATCTCCATTCGCGCCTGCTGGAGCGTGCTGCCAAGCTGTCGGAAGATCCGTCGGTCGTGGACGGCACGACGATCCTCAAGCCCGGCGGCTCCCTCACCGCGCTGCCGATCGTGGAGACACAGGCCGGTGACGTGTCCGCCTACATTCCCACGAACGTCATCTCGATCACGGACGGCCAGATCTTCCTCGAGGCCGATCTGTTCTACGCGGGCGTTCGCCCAGCCGTGAACGTCGGCATCTCGGTGAGTCGCGTCGGTGGCTCGGCGCAGATCAAGGCGATGAAGGGCGTCGCCGGCCGCCTGCGACTGGACCTCGCGCAGTACCGCGAGCTCGAGGCCTTCGCGTCGTTCGCCTCCGACCTCGACGCGGCCACGAAGCGCCAGCTCGAGCGCGGCGCACGCACGGTGGAGATCCTCAAGCAGGGTCAGTACACGCCGATGGCGGTTGAGCAGCAGGTGATGATCCTCTACGTCGTGGCCAATGGCTTCATCGACGACGTGGCCGTGCCGCAGTTGCGCGAGTGGGAGCGCGGCTTCCACGAGTTCATGGGCGCGCAGTACCCGCAGGTGGGTGAGCGCATTCGTTCCGAGAAGGTACTCTCGAAGGAATCCGAGGAGAGCCTCAAGCGCGGGATCGCCGAGTACAAGAAGGTTGCCGCCTCCGGCACGCCGGCATTCACGGCCGCCAGCCTCTAGCCGCCACCGGGATCATATCTTGAGGACGCATGGCTAAGGGACGGGAGCTCAAGGGACGCATCAAGTCCGTCGAGAACACGCGCAAGATCACGCGCACGATGGAGATGGTGGCGACCTCCAAGATGAAGCGCGCGCAGGATCGCGTGGTGGCGGCGCGTCCATACGCGAACGCGCTCGCCGAGGTCATCTCCAGCCTCTTCTCGCCGGAGCTGGCCGAGCAGTTTCCGCTGCTGCGCCAGCCCGCGACGCAGACGCACGTGGCGCTGGTCGTCCTCACGAGCAACCGCGGTCTCGCCGGCGGGTTCAACGCCAATCTGATCAAGGAAGCCCGCGTTAAGATCGGCCGGCTGGAGCGCGCCGGTGCCACGGTGGACGTACACGTGATCGGCAAGAAGGGGATCGGGTACTTCAAGTACGTCGGCCGTCACACGGCGAGCGAACGCATCGACATCACCGATCGACCCACGGCGGAGAATGCCGCGGAGATCGTCGAGCAGCTGATGGCGGACTACGTGGAGCAGAAGCTCGACGGCGTCTACGTGACGTACAGCAAGTTCAACTCGGTGCTCAGCACGCCGCCCACGACGGATCAGATCCTCCCGGTCACGCCGCCGGTGCGCAAGGCGGGCGAGGTGGAGCGCGACTATCTCCTCTTCCCGTCGGCGCAGGCGATCCTCACCGAGCTGCTACCCTCCTACGTGCGCAATGC
>JAYUTY010000402.1:0-3638 GCA_043754875.1 Gemmatimonadota bacterium | reverse complement strand
CCGCGCAAGCCATCGTCCACCAGGGAGAGCGCACGGTCGACCAGCGCGCCAAGCGCGGGGTCGACCCGCTCGCGAACGATGCCGAGCTCCATCTTCACCGCGGCGAAGATCTGCGCCGTCTCGTCGTGCAGCGAAAGCGAGAGTCGCCGACGCTCGTCCTCGTGCTGGCTGACCATCCGCCGCGAGAGACGTTCGAGCTCCACGGTGCGCCCCTGAAGGCGGCTCGCGAGGTCCGAGTTCACGAGCAGGAGAATTCCCGCGCCGACCGTGAGCACGAACAGGATGTCGAGGTAGTATCCCCACGGCAGCCAGGCACCCTGCGCGCGAAGAATGGGGTAGTCGAGGTGATGCACGCCCCACACGAGAAAGGTCCAGCCAAGGAGCTTGCTGGTGCCGGCGGGCCCGGGCGTCCGGGAGCGAAGCAGCACCAGCCCCGTCCACATCGAGGCGCCCGAGATGAAGAGAACGGCCGGGACGGCGGCGAGGGTGAAGCTGTCGAGCCGGATGACGGCGACGTAGCTCCACACCGGCGGGAAGGCGAGGAGGAGCCAGTACCACGAACGCCAGCGCGTGCGGTGCGCAAAGACGATGGCCGCCCAGAGCAGCGCGAGTGCCGTCCATCCCGTGATGACCTGATGCCAGAAGAGCCAGCCCCGGCGCATCGTGGTGAGGAAGGCGATGATCGCCAGGATGCGCAACGCAAACAGGCCGAAGGCAACGGCCCACCATCCAAAATGGGGCTCGCGCGACCGACGCCAGACGCCCAGGCACAGGAGGGCGAGCAGCGCGGTGATCGTCGCCTGCAGGGCGGCCGCGGCAAGCTCACCGGAGCCGGCAGCGTCAAGGGGCACGCGTCACCGCCGGCCTGGCCCGTTCACTCGGTATCGTCGTGCAGCATGCGCACCGCCGGCGTGTCGAGGTCGTCGAGCTGACCCGACCGCGCCGACCAGATGAAGGCGGCGACCGCCATGCCCACGATGAACAGCGCGAGCGGCAGGACGATGGAGAGGATGCTCATGCGCGCCTCGAGTCGAAGGTTCGTCCCTTCCACGAGCCGATCACGACCGTGAGGGAGCTCGCCGGCATCAGGATCGCCGTGAGGAGTGGCGTCAGCATGCCGCTCACCGCCAACACGGCGCCGGCGATGTTGTAGAGGATCGAGAAGGCGATGTTGAGGCGGATCACGCGCATGGTGCGCGCGGCGCCGTCGATGAGTTCCACCAGTGGCGCCAGACCCTGCCGAGCAAGATAGACGTCGGCCGTCGTCAGGCATGCTTCCGCTCCGCCGTGCACGCCGATGCCGACGTGCGCCGCCGCAATGGCCGCCGCGTCATTCACGCCGTCACCCACCATCACCACGCGCCCCGAACACTTGAGCGCCTCCACGAAGCTCAGCTTATCCTCGGGAGTGGCGCCCCCGATCGCTTCGGAGGCGCTGAAGCCGAGCGAGCGTGCCACGCTGGCAACGACGCCTGGCGCGTCACCGCTGAGCATGATGGTCCTCCATCCGCCCGCCCGGAGGATGTCCAGCGACGCACGCGCATCGTCACGGATCCGGTCGCCGATGCCGGCGATGGCGACTACCGCCCCGTCGACGGAGACGAGCACCGGCGTGAGCGTGGCGTCCTGCGCATCGAGCACGCGACGCAGATGGTCGCCGAGCGACGCATTATCCGTCACCCACTTCGGTGACCCGACGAGCACCCGCTGGTCGGACACCCGCCCCTCGATCCCTGCCCCGCCCACCGTGCGTGCATCGCCCGCGGGCGGGTACTCCATCTCCGGCCACGATTGCCGAAAGGCCTCGGCCAACGGGTGCGACGATCCGGACTCGAGCGCGAAGACCAGTGGCTTCACCCAGTCCGGGCCGTTCCAGCTCACCAGCGACATCGCGCCTTCGGTGAGTGTCCCGGTCTTGTCGAGCACCAGCGTGCCGGGCCTGGCGAGCAGCTCCAGCGCGTCGGCGCCCTTGATCAGCATGCCGCGCCGCGCCGCCCTGCCCACCGCCACGAAGATGCCCGCCATCCTGTTGGCCAGCAGCACCACCGGTGCGCGTCGGCGTGCCGCCAGCTCGACCTGCTGAAGCAGCTGCGCGATACGCCGCGACTCGCCCGACCGCTCCACCAGCACCTGCACCGGCGCCTCGACATTACACGTTCCCGCGTACACGCGAACGCCCGGGGCGATCGCCACCGGTCGTGACTCGCCTGTCAGCAGCGCGGCGTTGACGGACGATCTTCCCTCGACCACCACGCCGTCCGCACCGAAGCTCTCGCCCGCTCGGACATCGAGGATCATGCGCGGCAGCAGCGCGTCAGCGGGAATGTCGCGCAACGCGCCCTCCTCGAGGATCCGCGCCGAGAGCGGCGCCACGGAGTGCATCAGCTCTGCGCCGTCGGCGGCCAGCCGCTGTCCACGCTGTTGAAGAAAGCGGCCCGCCAGCAGCGCGAAGACCAGTACGGCAAGTCCGTCGAAGTAGACCGGGCCGCTGTCGCTGACGGTGTTCATCGTGCCACGCACCACGCCGGCGAGCAGCGCCATCGCGATCGGCAGGTCCATGTGCAGCGACCGTGTCCTGAGCGCCGCCCACGCGCCGACGAAGAAGACTCGCCCCGGCCAGGCGATGGACGGAATGACGAGCGCGCAGCTGATCCAGCGGAAGAGGCGAGCGTACGTGGGATCCATCCCATGGAGCTCCCCGCTGTACAGCGCGAGCGCCGCGAGCATCACGTTGATCGCGATCGCGCCCGCAATGCCGATGCGGACCAGCATCGCGCGATCTTCCTTGCGGCGGATCTCGTCGCGTGCCACGCCGCGATAGGGATGCGGCGCGTATCCCAGCTGGTCCAGCGAGCGCGCCACGGAGGAAAGCGGGAGCGCGGCATCGTACCATTCGACCACGGCCAGCGAGCGGCGCACGTCGAGCTCCGCGCGCGCCACGCCGTCGACGACCAGCGGAAGCCGCTCCACCAGCCAGACGCAGGACGCGCAGTGCACCCCCTCGAGATACAGCTCCACACGGGCGCGCCCACCCTCGACGTGGCGGACGTAGCGGTCATGAAACGCAGGATGGTCGAACTCCTCGTAACTGCGGCCCGTCGCGCGCACGGCGAGCTCGCGACGATCGTTGAAGCGATAGTAGCTGCCGAGTCCGTGCGCGTTGGGGATCGCGTACGCCGTACGGCATCCTTCGCAGCAGAACGACCTCTCGACGTCCTCGACCAGGCCGGCGGGCACGGTGAGGCCGCAGTGCGTGCACGCGACTTCCGTGGCGCTCGTCGCGCGCTCGCGCAGGACCTCAGTGGCCATGCACCAGTCCTCCAGCAGACATCACGAGCCGTCCAGTCACCGCCAGCAATCCGATGATCGTCACCGTGGCCGCCGACAGGGCCGGAAGGCGCTGACGAAAGCGACCCGCGAATCGCTGTGCGCCCAGGGCAACCGCGAGGAGCGCCGGCACCGTCCCTGCCCAGAACACGATCATCAGCAGCGCGCCATCGCGCACGCGTCCCGTGCCGCCCGCCGCGGCCACGAACACGTACAGCCATCCGCAGGGCAGCAGGCTCGTCGTGAGTCCCGTGACGAATGCCCGCGTCGCGGGTGGTGGCAGCGCTGCCGCCGCGTCACATCCACTGCTC
>JAYUTY010000401.1:0-3639 GCA_043754875.1 Gemmatimonadota bacterium | reverse complement strand
TGCGTGAAGCCGGCGTCGTCGAGCGCGCGACGGATCGCGCCGACACGCCCGTCCATCATGTCGCTCGGGGCGATGACATCCGCGCCGGCGCGCGCGTGCGAGAGCGCCTCGCGCGCGAGCCGGTCGAGCGTGGCGTCGTTGTCCACCACGCCGTCGCGCAGGATGCCACAGTGGCCGTGATCGGTGTACTCGCACATGCAGACGTCCGTGATCACGACCAGCTCGGGCAGCTCGGCCTTGAGCGCGCGCACCGCCTGCTGCACCGGACCGTCATCGTCCCACGCGCTGGAGCCTTCGGCATCCTTGTAGGCCGGAATGCCGAACAGGAGCACGCCGCCGATACCGAGCGCGGCAGCCCCGCGCGCATCGACCAGCGCCTCGTCCACCGATGTCTGCGAGACGCCGGGCATCGAGGAAACGGGGGTGCGCAGTCCAGCGCCGCCGCGCACGAAGAGCGGGAGGATCAGCTGCGACGACGACAGCCGCGTCTCGCGCACGAGTGTGCGCAGTGCGCTCGTGGTGCGCAGTCGGCGGGGACGATATTCGGGAAAGGCAGGCATTCGTGGTCGGATGGCTATTCGGGCTGCGGCGACGGCAGGTGCGCGGCGCGGCGCAGCCCTTCGAGAATTTCCGTGGCACCCTCGCCACGAAGCCGGTTCGCGAGACGAATCCCGCTGAGCTCGGGGTCGTCGAGGTCGAGCGCGATCGTGCCGCGCACGACGCGGGCCCCCGAGATGTCGGCGATCATGCCGTGCAGCTCGGCACGGCCATCGGGCAGCGGCATCGCGAGCGCTCCGATCGGCACCTGGCAGCCCCCTTCGAGCGCGGCGAGGAAGGCGCGCTCGGCGCGCACCGCGCGCATCGTGGGCTGATCGTTCATCGCGTCGGCGTGGCCGCGCATCGTCGCATCGTCGGTGCGCGCTTGAATGGCGATGGCGCCCTGCCCCGCCGCCGGAAGCCACGCGGGCGCGTCGAGATAGCAGGTGATGTGCTGTTTGGCACCCAGCCGGTGCAGCCCGGCGGCGGCGAGAATCGCTGCGTGCACCTGCCCATCGTCGATCTTGCGCAGTCGCGTGGGGACGTTGCCGCGCAGGTCCACCACGTCCAGGTCGGGGCGGATGGCGAGCAGCTGTGCGCGACGGCGCAGGCTGGAGGTGCCGATGCGCGATCCGCGCGGCAGACTATCGAGCGACTCGCCGCGGATCTGGCCATTGATCACGAGCGCGTCGCGCGGGTCCTCGCGCTCGAGCACCGCGGCGACCATCAGGCCGTCGGGCGACTCCGTGGGAAGATCCTTCAGCGAGTGCACCGCGAGATCGATCTTCCCCTTGTGAAGGTCGACTTCCAGCTCCTTGGTGAACAAGCCCTTCGCGCCAATCGCGCTGAGCGGCTCGTCCAGCCGCTTGTCGCCCACGGTCTTGTAGGTCACGAGCTCGCTCTCCAACCCCCGCTCGCTCAACGCGCTCTGGACCATGCGCGCCTGGCGCAGGGCGAGCTCCGAGCTCCGGGTGCCGATCCGAATCACGCCGCTCATTCACCGACCCCGGACGTGGCGTGAACGGGATTCGCCAGTGCGTCGCGCACCGCCCCGGCGAGCGCGGGAATCGACGCCTGCTCCGCCTCGCGCGCAACCTCGAGCCCCGTCGCGCGAATTGCATCGCTCGTCACCGGGCCGATCGAAATGGCGAGCGCTCGACCCGCGAGCTCGATCCCGACCGCATCGACGAACCCGCGCACGGCCGACGCCGACGCGAAGGTGACGGCGTCCACGCTTCCATTGCCGAGCGCGGCGCGCAGGGCATCGGCGCGAGCATCCGCTCCGTCGGTCACCGTGCGGTAGACGGGAACCACGTCCACCGTGCACCCCATCGCGCGCAGGCCGGCGGGGAGCACATCGCGCGCGCCCTCGGCGGCGAGATAGAGCACACGACTGCCGCGCACGTCGGCGCGGCCGCCGAGTGACTCCAGCATCCCCTCGGCAACGAAGCGCTCGGGCACGACGTCGGCCGCGAGGCCGCGCGCCAGCAGCGCGTCGCTCGTCGAGCGGCCCACGCACGCGATGCGGCAGCCGGCGAAGGAGCGCGCGTCGCGACCGCTCGCACGCAGCGCGTTCCACGTGAGCGAGACCGCGTTCTGGCTCGTGAAGACGATCCACCCGTAGTCGAAGAGCCGATCGAGCGCCGCGCGCAGTGGCACGGGGTCGAGCGGCTGCACGCGCAGTGCGGGCAGCTCGAGCACCTCGGCGCCGAGCGCGGCGAGTGCGGCGTGCAGCCCCGCCGCCTGGGCCGAGGCGCGGGTGACGACGACGCGGCGTCCGAAGAGCGGCCGGCGATCGAACCAGGCGATCTCCTCCCGCAACGCGACGACCGCCCCGATCACCATGATCACGGGCGCCGTGAGGCCCGCCTTCGCGATGGAATCAGCGAGCGTCTCGATGGTGGCGACCACAGTGCGCTGCCGTGCGTGCGTCCCCCACTGCACCGCGGCCGCCGGTGTGCTCGCGTTCATGCCACCGGCGATCAGCGCGCTCGCGATCGACGGCAGCCGTCGCACGCCCATGTAGAGCACGATGGTGCCGCCCGATCGCGCGAGCGCGCTCCAGTCGGTCTGGGTGTCGGGCTTGGTGGGATCCTCGTGCCCGGTGACGAAGGTGACGGAGGTCGCGACACCGCGGTGAGTCACGGGAATTCCCGCGTACGCCGGCGCGGCGACGCCCGCCGTGACTCCAGGCACCAGCTCGAAGGCGACGCCGGCCTCGGCGAGCGCCTGCGCCTCCTCGCTGCCGCGACCGAAGATCAGCGGGTCGCCCCCCTTGAGGCGCACGACGCGCTTGCCCTGCCGGCCGAGCGAGACGAGCAGCTCGTTGATCACATCCTGCCGAGCGGAGTCGCCATCGCCGCCGCGCTTGCCGACGTCGTGCACCTCGACATTCGGATTCGCAACGCGCGCGGCGGCGACGATGGCCGGGTTCGCGAGCGCGTCGGCGGCGATGGCATCGCACGTCTCGAGCAGCTCGCGCCCACGCACGGTGAGCAGCCCGGGATCGCCCGGGCCCGCGCCGACGAGATAGACCACGCCACGCGTAGTCGCGTCAGCCGACGCCATCAGCGCGCTCCTCCCTCGAGGTCGCGCAGCCGGCGCTGCACGTTGCGGCGCCGGATGAGCAGGCTCACCGCGTAGGCAGCGTAGAGCACCGCGGCCACGAGGTAGGCCGCATGGTAGTACGACGCGGTGTCTGCCATGCTAGGTCGCCTCCGCGTCGAGCAGCGCGAGCTGGTCGCGCTCGACCGCGAGCCGGTAGCGCGCGCGCAGCAGCGCCACGTACACCAGGAAGAAGGCCGCGAAGCTGAACAGCAGCGTCGTCAGCATCTCGCCCGGCAGCGACGGCCGTTCGGGCTTGAGCACGATCGGCATTGGGTGCAGGGTGCGGAACAGGTAGACGCTCATGTGGATGAACGGAATCAGCAGTGCGCCGAGCACGCCGAGCACGGCCGAGTAGCGGGCGCGCATCTCGACGTCCGTGATCGCGCCGCGCAGCACCAGGTAGCCCGCATAGATGAACCACAGAAAGAGCGTCAGCGTGAGGCGCGCGTCCCACGTCCACCAGGTGCCCCAGATCGGCTTGCCCCAGATCGGCCC
>JAYUTY010000400.1:0-10556 GCA_043754875.1 Gemmatimonadota bacterium | reverse complement strand
GCACGCTGGACCCGGCGGCTGTTTATCTTTCATGGATGGCGACTCAGACGGTTGATACCACCGCCGCCGGCCCCGTGGCCGGCTGGACGGTCGAGAAGGCGAAGGCCCTCTACAACATCGAGGGGTGGGGCGCGGGCTACTTCGACATCGACGAGCGCGGCCACGTGGTCGTGCGCCCCGATCGCGCGCATCCCGAGCGGCAGCTCAGCCTGCACGATCTCGCGTGCGACCTCGAGGAGCAGGGTGTGCAGCTGCCCGTCCTTCTTCGCTTCTCCGACATCCTTCGCTCGCGCATCGAGTCGCTGAGCGAGCGGTTCGCCAAGGCGATCACGGAGTACGAGTACACGGGCCACTACACCACCGTGTACCCGATCAAGGTGAATCAGCAGCGGCACGTCGTCGAGGAGATCGTGCAGTTCGGCGCGAAGCACGGTGTCGGGCTCGAGTGCGGCTCCAAGCCGGAACTGCAGGCCGTCCTCGGTCTGTCCGAGAGCACCGAGCACCTGATCATCTGCAACGGCTACAAGGACGAGGAGTACATGCGCCTCGCCCTGATGGGGCAGAAGCTCGGCCATCAGCTGTTCATCGTGATCGAGCAGCTCAGCGAGATCGACGTGCTGCTCGCGGCGGCGGACGAGCTGGGCGTGCAGCCGAACGCCGGCATCCGGATCAAGCTCGCGTCCACGGGCTACGGCCGTTGGAAGGAGAGCGGGGGCGAGAAGTCGAAGTTCGGGCTCAACGCCGCGCAGCTGATGCAGGCCGTGGACAAGCTGCGCGCCGCCGGCCGGCTCGACATCGTCAAGCTGATCCACTTCCATCTCGGCTCGCAGATCACGGACATCCGCTACATCAAGGCGGGTCTCCAGGAGGTCGCGCGCTTCTACGCGGAGCTGCGCGCGCTCGGCGTGGACGTCACCCACGTGGACGTCGGCGGCGGGCTCGGCGTTGACTACGACGGCAGCAACTCGACGTCGAACGCGAGCGTCAACTACTCGCTGCAGGAGTACGCGAACGACGTGATCTACACGCTGGCCGAGTCCTGCCGCGAACTCGACCTGCCGATGCCGCACGTCATCAGCGAGTCCGGGCGCGCGCTCACCGCGCACCATGCGCTGCTCCTGATCAAGGTGATCGACGTCGAATCGGTGGTGGAGACGCCGGTGCCCGAGCTGACGGACGACGATCACGCGATCCTGCACGAGATGTGGGAGGACTATCAGGACGTCGGGAAGAAGGGCGCGGCGCGCCGACGCGTGAAGGAGATCTTCCATGACGTGACCTTCGACAAGGAGCGCGCGCAGCAACTGTTCGCCAGCGGCGTGCTCACGCTGCGCGGGCGTGCGATGGCCGAGCAGATGTATCACGCCACGGTGAACCTGATCGCCGCGATCGTGCAGCAGCATCGCGACGACTACGAAGACATTCTCGTGGATCTCGACGCCGTGCTCGTGGACCGCTACTTCTGCAACTTCTCGCTCTTCCAGTCGCTGCCGGACAGCTGGGCGATCGACCAGCTCTTCCCCATCATGCCGATCCATCGGCTGACCGAGGAGCCGACGCGGCGCGGCACGCTGCAGGACATCACCTGCGATTCCGATGGCAAGATCGACCGGTTCGTCGGCGACAAGGAGGGCAATCCCTCTCTCGAGCTGCACGAGTGGCGCGACGGCGAGCCATACATGCTCGGCGTCTTCCTCACGGGTGCGTATCAGGAGATCCTGGGCGACCTGCACAATCTGTTCGGCGACACGAACGCGGTGCACATCCGGCTGGCGAGCAGCGGATACGAGATCACGGATCTCGTGCATGGCGATACGGTGACGGAGGTGCTGAACTACGTGCAGTTCCGCGCGTCGGACCTGCTGCAGACGTTCCGGCGGAAGGTGACGCAGGTGAAGCACCTGAGCCGGACGGACGCGAACGCGTTCATCGCGGACTACGTCGCGGGACTCGAGGGGTATACATACCTCGAGGGCGAGGCCGCGCAGTAGAAGGCGCCGCGGCGTTGCGTGCGTGGCGAGAGCAGCCAGTGTCGGAAACTGGTGACTGGCTACTGAAGACTGTGAGCTCGTGTCGTAGTTGCCCGTGGCCGGTCAGGGGCAGTGTAGGTTGAATGCACTACTGGGGACTGTCATTGCTGGTAACCAGCAGGACCAGTCCCCAGCAGTGCATTCAGGCCATGTTCCAGCTGGTCTTGGTTCGGGCAACTACGACACGAGCTAACAGCTACCAGTAGGCAGTAACGAGTCTGAACTGCGCGGTCGAGCCGATCAGCCGAAGCGCTTCGCCACTTCAGACCAGTTCACGACGTTCCACCACGCCTTCATGTAGTCGGGCCGGCGGTTCTGATACTTCAGGTAGTACGCATGCTCCCAGACGTCGAGGCCGAGGATCGGCGCGGGCTTGCCGTCCATCAGCGGATTGTCCTGATTCGGAGACGACGTGATCGTGAGCTTGCCGCCGTCGTTGTTGAGCCACACCCATCCCGAGCCGAAGCGGCCCGCGCCAGCGGCGGCGAACTGCTCCTTGAACTTCTCGACGTCACCGAAGCTCGCCGTGATGGCCTCGGCCAGCTTCCCAGTGGGTGCTCCGCCGGCATTCGGCGCCATCCACTGCCAGAACTGCGAGTGATTCCAGTGACCGCCACCATTGTTGCGCACCGCGGTGCGAATGGCCTCGGGCACGGAGTTCACGTCCCTGAGCAGCTCCTCGAGTGGACGGTCGGCGAGCTCCGGCGCCTTCTCCAGCGCAGCGTTGAGATTGGTGACGTAGGTGTTGTGATGCTTCCCGTGATGAATCTCCATCGTCTGCGCGTCGATGTGCGGCTCGAGCGCGTTCGTGGAATAGGGCAGCGGGGGAAGGGTGTGCGCCATGCTGGTCTCCGGTTGGTTCAGTCGGGCGTGTTGACGGGCGCCACAGCATCGGCTGGAGTACGCCCACGCTCGCGCCACCAGGAGATGATTCCTGGGAGCAGCGAGAGGAAGATCACTGCGAGGATGACCGGCTCGATGTGCCGGTCGATGCCGGGGATGAAGCGGCCGAGCACGTAGCCGATGAACAGCATCGACCAGATCCAGGCCACCGCACCCAGCACGTTGTAGGCCGTGTACGTGCGCAAGGGCATCTGCGCCAGACCGGCGACGACGGGGACGAAGGTCCGCACGATGGGCATGAAACGCGCAATGACGAGGGTCTTGCCACCGTGGCGCTGGTAGAACTCCTGCGCGCGGTACAGATGTTTCTTCTTGAACAGGAGCGAGTCGTCCCGCGTGAACAGTCTGGGCCCCGAGTAGCGGCCGATCATGTAGCCGACGGTGTTTCCGACGATCGCGGCCACGGTGAGCAGGAGGCCGAGGACCCCGACGTTCAATCCGAAATCCTGCGTCGACAGGAGACCGGCCGTCACGAGGAGCGAGTCTCCCGGCAGGAAGAATCCGACGAGCAGCCCTGTCTCGGCGAAGATGATCGCGGTCAGCCCGATGTAGCCGCCGGCCTGCACGATGTGCCGAACGTCCTTGAGCTGATGAAAGAGATCGAGAAGGGTGTCCATGAGAGTCGGAATGTGAAAGACGTCGAGAGCCAGGGAAGTTCGGTGCCCGCTCACGGCGGGTCAACGGCGGAGCCGTCCGCGCAGATGCTCGCCGTGCCTGCACGTGCGGCGAGCCGATGGCATCGCGCGGGCGTCTCGCCTCGCATGGAGCGCCTCCTCGACCTGGGCGGAAACGGCGTGGTGCTGCTGCTCGCGCTCGGCTGGTGCTGGACGATCGTCGACTCGCGGCTGCATCCGCGGGACGAGCCGACGGCGTCCGCCGTGAGTGTCATCGCGTCGTCGCTGACGCGTTCCGACGCCCCGACGGCCGCCTACCTGACCGACGCGTCGCTCAATGCGCTGACGGGGGAGCTTCGCGGCGCGAGCGGAAAGCTGCGGGCGAAGATCGCGCCGGCTGGCACGCCGTTGGCTGCTGACTCGATGGCGGGCGGCGCCA
Source organism: Gemmatimonadota bacterium (assembly GCA_043754875.1). Classification (GTDB taxonomy): domain Bacteria; phylum Gemmatimonadota; class Gemmatimonadetes; order Gemmatimonadales; family Gemmatimonadaceae; genus AG11. The sequence goes on along the minus strand of JAYUTY010000400.1, from coordinate 6,570 downwards.
CGATTCGTGTCGCGGAATCCGACTCGGGAGGCAGCAGCGTCGCTCCCAGGGCGGGAGTGTGGAAGCTCGCGGTCGCTCTCGGCCGGGCGATCAAACCAATCTCGGACTTCAGCCTGATCAGCATGCGGCCGCGCTCGGACAAGCAGAACGGGCGGGTCGGCTTCTACTACATCGGGAACTGGCCGGGCGAGACGGGTCCGGTGCGGGCGCCCTCCAAGGCACCTCCCGCGCGCTACGAGCCGCCGTCGGGTTTCATCGAGGTGACGCAGCAGAACGTGGACACACGGATCTCCGAGCACTTCAAGCTTCGCGACTTCCTCACCCACGACCAGCCCAACGTCTGGCCCAAGTACCTGGTGATCGAGCTGCGCAACGTGGACAAGCTCGAGCTCGTGCTCTCGGATTTGCAGGGGCGGGGAATAGATGTGAGCGGCATCCGCGTGATGAGCGGATTCCGGACGCCGCAGTACAACAAGGGCGGGGGCGACCCCAATGGTCGTGCCGGACTGAGCAGGCACATGTACGGTGATGCAGCCGACGTCTTCATCGACGACGACCACAACGGCGTGATGGACGACCTCAACCATGATGGTCGCATTGACATAGGGGACAGCCGGGTGGTTCTGGCTGCGGTGGACCGGGTGGAGGCAGCGCATCCCGAACTCGTCGGGGGGGCGGGCGTCTATCCGGCTGAGTCTGGGCATGGACCTTTCATACACATCGACTCGCGGGGCTATCGCGCCCGCTGGATCGGATCCGGAGGAGGATCATGAGCGAACATCGGCGGGCAGTAGATACCTCGGCGGCGCCACCGGCCCACATGGGGCCGATCGACCGGCTGGGACAGGTGCTGAAGGCGGACGACGGACTCCCGGAGATTCCGGACATCCGGCAGAGCGATCTCGAGCCGTATGTCGGGCTGCGCTATCTCTCCAAGCTGTTCAAGTTGATGGGCGTGATCCTCGGCCTGCTCCTCATAGCGGAGATCGTGACCGGCGTGATGGCACAGGGTGGCGCGGCGATGCCGACGCTGCTCGGTGAGGCGAGCCGGTTGATCGTGCTCGCCGGCCTGCTCTGGGGCGTGGGCGATCTCGCGATCCTGCTGATCGACGTGGGACACGACGTGAGAGCAGCCCGCATCCTTCTCGCCCGGCAAACACATGTCGCGGAGAATCCCGGCGCCGCATCGAAGGAATTCGTGACCCGGGCTCCGCGGCCTTAGTTGCAGGGTCCGGTACGATCGTTGCTTCGCCAAGGACAGCAGCACCGCGTCAGTTCACTCTCTCCGAGGACACACCCATGCTGTTCACCATCGCGCTCATCCTGTTCGTTCTGTGGGCACTGGGCTTCTTTGCCTTCCACGTTGGCGGAGGCTTGATCCACGCGCTCCTCGTCATCGCGCTGATCGTCGTCGTCTACCAGCTCGTCACGGGACGGCGCGGAGTCGTCTGACGAAGATCGACGGAAACCAGGCGCAGGGGGCGTCTCGCTGAGCGAGACGCCCCCAGCGTCGTTCAGCGCGTGTGCACGGCCGGTCGGCCCAGCACACTGCGCGGCATGTCACGCCCCGTCTCGGAGCTGCACGTCGTCTCGCACACGCATTGGGATCGCGAGTGGTATCACACCGCGGAGCGCTTCCGGCCGCGACTCGTCGGACTGATCGACGAGCTGCTGGACGCGCCGCCGCGCGAGGGCGAGAGCTTTCTGCTCGATGGGCAGGCGATCCTGATCGAGGACTACCTCGCCATTCGACCGGACCGCGCGGCTGATGTCGGCGCGCTGCTTCGGAGCGGCCGCCTGGAAGCGGGACCCTGGCACGTCCTTCCGGACGAGCTGATCCCGAGCGGCGAAGCGCTCGTGCGCAACCTGCTCGCCGGTCGCGACACGCTGCAGCGACTCGGCGCGCAGTCGCCGCCCGTGCTCTACTGCCCCGACTCGTTCGGCCATCCGGCCATCCTGCCGGATCTCGCGCACGGCTTCGGCTGCGCGGTCGTCGTCGCGTGGCGGGGATACGGTGGCGCGCGCTGGCCCGCGGGTGACACCGTACGCTGGACCGGCGCGGGAGGCTCGCTCTGCCAGCTCCATCACCTCCCGCCGGACGGCTACGAGTTCGGCAGCTCACTGCCGACGAATGCTCACGACGCGGCGGCGCGATGGGCGATGATTCACACTACCCTCGCACCGCGCGCCACACTGGGTGCGGCGCTGCTGCTCAACGGCGCCGACCACCACGCGCGACAGTCGCTGCACAACGAGGCGATCGGTGCGCTCGCTGCTGCCGCTGCCGCGGGCCACGATCCGTGCCTCGTCCTCTCGTCGAGCCTGCGGCGCGTGGGGCAACTGCTCGTCGATCGCGCGCGCGACGCTGATCTTCCGGTGATCACGGGCGAACTGCGCGACTCCTACGGGTACACGTGGACGCTCCAGGGCACGCTCGCAACTCGGGCTGCGCAGAAGCGCCGCAATGCAGGGGCCGAGCGCGCGCTCGTTCGTGACGTCGAGCCGTGGCTCGCGCTGCTGCCGGACGGCGCGTCGCCATCGCGCCGCGCGCTGCTCGCCGCCTCCTGGCGCGCGCTCCTGCAGGCCCACCCGCACGACACGCTGTGCGGCACGTCGATCGACGCCGTCGCCGACGCGTTCGACGCTCGCCTCTCGTCGGTGGAGTCGTCGATCGGCGCGCTTCGCGACGACGCGCTACGCGGGCTGCTTGCGCATGATGCCGAACGTGCGCGCATGCACCCGAGCGAGTGGCGGCGCGCACTCGTGCTGCGCAATCCGGTCGCGCGGCAGCGTGGCGGCATTGCCGAAGTCGTGCTTCGTGCAACCATCACCGACGTCGCCGTCGGCCCAGGCTCCGCCACGCGTCAGGGTGAGCGCCGCGAGCCGGCCCCGTTTGTGGTGGAGGGCGTCGCCATCCAGCTGCTCGAGCAGCGCGAATGCGTGCAGCTCACCGAGTCGCCGCGTGCGTACCCGGATGCTGATCTCGTCGCTGAGGCGAGGGCCGTCGCGTGGGTTCCGCTGATGGGCGGCTACACTGTCGAGACGCGACTGCACGCCGACGCCGCGCCAGCTTCCACGCCGACGCCGGTCGTGGCGACGGAGCGCTCACTCGACAACAACCGTCTCCGCGTGAGCGTGACGGCAAGCGGAGAGGTCACGCTTCACGAACACGCGACCGGGCGAGAGGTCACGACGCTTCTGAAATTGGAGCAGGCGCGAGACGTGGGTGATCTCTACACGCCCGCCATTCGCGAGATCCTCCCTGCGCCCGTCTGCGAGCGGGTCGAGCTGACGCATCGCGGCCCGCTCCGTGGAGAGCTCGTCCTCCACTGGGTCGTGCCGTCCGCGAATAGCGATGGAGACGGACGCTGCCGGATCGCGCTGCAGCTCGACGCCGCCGCCGCGTGGATGCGGGTTCTCGTCTCAGGCGTCAACGTCGCGCACGATCAGCGACTGAGACTCGTGATCGCGACCGGACTGCCAGCGTCTCGCACGGTTGCCGATGCGGCATTTCATCCCGTGTGGCGCGAACCGCTCGTCGTCGACGAGGAGAGTGCGCGCATGGAGCACGTCGTTCCCACCGCGCCGCTGCATCGCTTCGTCTCGCGCCTCCTCGGCGACGCCGGCGTCACGGTCTGCTCGGACGGTCTGGCCGAATATGAATCCCAGCCCGCGGGAGAGATCGCGGTGACGCTGGTACGATCGGTGGGCGAGCTATCGCGCGCTGATTTGCCCGAGCGCCCCGGGCACGCCGGGTGGCCCGCGCCGACGCCCGGCGCACAGGCGCTCGGCCCCTACGAGGCTGGCCTCGCGGTCATGATGCACGGAGGGGAGTCCGACGCCACGCGCGATGCGATCGAGCAGTTCGCCGAGGATGCGCTGCTGCCGATCACCGGTGAGACGCTGCGCTCCAACATCACCCCGTCGACGCTAGCCGGCGGACTCGAGCTCGAGGGCGATGGGCTGGCCTTCAGTGCGGCGCTGCCCGCGCGGGCCGACGGCTGGATCACGCTGCGCTGCGTGAACCGTCGCGATCACGCGACGACGGGTCGCTGGCGGATCGCGCGCCGCATCCAGGAGGCGTGCCGCGCGAGGCTCGACGAGACGATGCGGCTGCCGCTTGCAGTAGACGACGGCACCGTCGCATTCACCGCCGAGCCGCGCGAGATCGTCACGATTCTCGTGCGCTGATCCTCGGGTCGCGCTCGCCCGCGAGGCGGTCGCGCCACGCGTCGCCGAGCAGAGTCGTCGCCAGCACCGTGAGCACCAGCGCCATCCCCGGGGCGAGCGCGATCCACGGTGCGACGACGAGCAGGTCGCGCCCTCCCGCGATCATGTTGCCCCAGCTTGGCGCCGGTGGCTGGATTCCGAGTCCCAGAAAGGAAAGCCCGCTCTCGAGCAGTACCGCGTTCCCGACGCCGAGCGTCGTGGCGACGATCGCCGGACCAATCGCGTTGGGAAGGACGTGCCGGAGCAGCAGCCGCGCGGACGACGCACCGAGCGCCGCCGCCGCAGGCACGAAGGGTCGCTCGCGCACCGCGATCGTCTCGGCGCGCACCAGCCGTGCGACTCCCATCCACCCCGTGCCGACGAGCACGACGAGGATCGTATCCAGCCCCGGCCGCCACAATGCGACTCCGACGAGCAGCAGCACGAGGCGGGGCAGGGCGAGCAGCACATCGGCGACGGTGACCACTGCGAGATCGATCGCGCCGCGAAACCATCCGGCCGCCGCGCCGAGCAGCGTGCCGATCAGTCCGGCCGCGACCGAGCCGATGACGCCCACTACGAGCGAGAGCCGCCCCGCGAGCATCATGCGCACGAACAGGTCTCGGCCGAATCGATCGGTGCCGAGGGCATGCCATGCACCTCCGGCATCGCGTCCGAGCGGAGGGACCAGGCGTCGCGCCAGTACATCGTCGATGCGCAGTGGGTCGCGAGCGGCGAGCATCGGCACCAGCACCACGGCCAGGGCGAGCGCCAGCAGGGTGATCGTCGCCACTCGCTCGGTGCGCCGCGCACCATTCCACCAGGCGCCCAACGTCACCGGCGCAGCCGTGGGTCGGCCCATGGGAGCAGTGCCTCCGCCGCCAGGTTCGCGAGAATCACGACAGCGGCGAACAGCGCGGCACAGCCGAGCACCACCGGATAGTCCCGCGCGACGATGGACGTGACCATCAGCCGGCCCATTCCCGGCCAGCCGAAGATCGTCTCAACGAACACGGAGCCCGCCACCGTGCCCGGAAGTGAGAGGGCGAACAGCGTCAGCAGCGCGCCACGAAGATTCCCGAGCAGGTGCACGCCCAGCACGCGTCGCTCGTCGAGCCCCTTCGCGCGCGCCGTTCGCATCCAGTCCGCGCCGATCGCGTCGAGGGCGCTGATGCGCGCGTAGCGGGCGACTCCCGCCGCCCCGATCGCCGCGAGCAACGAGACGGGAAGGATCGCGTGGCGCGCGAGATCCACGAGCGCCGCCGCGCCGTGAAGCTCCGCGCCCGGCGTCGTCATCCCGACGGCCGGTAGACGCAGCGCGACGGGCAGATTCCACGAGGAGGCGAGATAGGTGAAGCAGGCGATGGCGCCGAGACCGAGCCAGTACGCCGGCGACGCCACGAGCACCACCGAGAGCGCCGTCACGGCGAGATCGCCACGGGTTCCACGCCGCGCCGCCTGCCACAGCCCCGCCGCCACGCCGATGACGTACGAGAGCAGCAGCGACGCGCCGCCGAGCGCTGCGGACACCGGCAGTGCATCGCGGAGCACCGCGCGCACCGGACGATGTTCGACGAAGCTCGTTCCCGGATCTCCCGAGAGCATGCCCCGAAGCCACCGTGCATATTGAGCCGCAACGGGGCGGTCGAGACCAAGGTCGCTGCGGAGTCGAGCGGCCTCCTCGACGGTGGCGCCCGGCGGCAGCAGGAAGGTCGCGGGATCGCCTGGAGCGAGACGAAGGAGCGTGAAGGTGAGGGTGAGCACGCACCAGTACAGGACTAGTGCGCGCGCCGTGGCGCGGAGCAGAGCGGAGGAGAGCACGCGATGATATCGCAGGGTGCGCGCGGTGCGTCAACGCTCATGGCCGCTGTGCTCGTCCTCACCGCGTCCACACTCGCCTCGCTATCGTGTGTGGCGCCGGCGCGGCCCGCCGACGTGCTCGTGCTTGCGTCGGGCGCGGAGCTCGAGTCGGCGAATCCGCTGGTCACCGTGCATCCGCTCTCGCGCCAGATGCAGCGGTATGCGCTGTTCGTCACCCTCCTCCGCTACGACTCCCTCCTCGCGCCGCAGCCCTACTACGCTCGGCGCTGGCGCTGGCGCGACGGGGGACGCGAGCTCGTGCTCTCGCTGACGCCGTCACTCCGATGGCACGACGGCGTCGCGACGACGGCCCGGGACGCGGCGTTCACGCTGCTCGCTGCCCGCGATCCGGCGACCGCCTATCCTCGCGCCAGCGAGCTCGCCGAGCTCGATACCGCGATCGCGGTGGACGACACCACACTCTCGCTGCGCTTTCGCCGCGCGCCGGCGCGGCTCCCAGCGCTATTGGCCGAGCTGCCGCTGGTGCCCGAGCACCTGCTG
>JAYUTY010000399.1:0-10577 GCA_043754875.1 Gemmatimonadota bacterium | reverse complement strand
TGCCGACGAAGGTGGAGCAGTCCGATCTGCTCGCGGTGATCTTCGGCCAGCCTGGCGACGCGCCCAAGGTGGTGATGGCCCCCGCGACGATCGAGGAGTGCTTCCACGCGATGGTGACGGCGCGCCGGATCGCCGAGGCGTTCCGGACCGTGGTGTTCGTCCTCTCCGACGCGAACCTCGAGACCGGCGTGCAGCCCTTTCCGCGGCCCGTGCTCGACGACCGATGGATGCATGCGCCACTGGATCAGGATCCGGTGCCCGAGGGCACGAAGCCGTACGACTGGGATCCGCGCACCGGGCTCTCGCGCCGCGTCATCCCCGGCCAGGCCAGCGGCATGTACACGCTCACGGGGCTGGAGCACGACAGCCGCAGCAAGGTGGCCTACGGCGGTGGTGTCCACGAGCACGCCTCGGCCATGCGGAGCCGCAAGCTCGCGGTGCTCCAGAGCACGCTGCTTCCCCCGCCGGTGTATGGCGACGAGAGCGGCGACCTGCTCATCGTGGGCTGGGGCAGTACCAGGGGTGCGATCGAGGAAGCGGTGGATCGGGCACGCGCCGAGGGCGCGCGCGTCTCGTCGACGCATCTCGCCTTCCTCTCGCCGCTGCAGCCCGGCCTGCGCGAGCTGTTCTCCCGATTCGGCCGCGTGTGCACGGTGGAGCTGAACTACAGCGACGTGCTGGACGCACCATACATCACGACGGAGAACCGCCGGATCGGCCAGCTCGCCTGGCTGCTTCGCGCGACGACGCTGGTGGACGTGGACTGCTACACGCGCATTCCCGGCGAGCCGCTGCGGCCGGGCGACATTCACCGGGCGATCAGCGCGCGGCTCTCGCCGAGCGCACCCGCCGGCTCTCCGCGAGGTGGCGCATGACGACCTGTGACGGCTCCTGTCCGCTCCTCGACGCGGCGGTGGAGAAGGAGGAGGAGCGCAGCTTCGGCCAGTCGGACTACGAGGGCGCGACGGCGCGCTGGTGCCCCGGCTGCGGCGACCACTCGGTGCTCTTGCTGGCGTGATCGGCGCCGCGTTCCTGTTCGGCCTGTTCGCCATGCTACGTCCCCAGGAGAAGAACTGCACCGGGGGCCGCATCGGCTGCAACGGAGACGGAGCGTGCGAGCGCGACACACCGCTGGTCGTGTCGATGGGCGGCTATCTGAATTGCAGCGAGTGCGGAACGACCGTCAGGGCGAGGGTGCAGCAGCCCGACCTGGAACAGGGGGGCGTCGCCATGCGTCGCGAGACGCGCGACGACGCCCCTTCTGTGCCTACTGCACCACGAACTCCGTGAGCATGCCGTGGTCGGAGTGTGGCTTGCCGTCCTTCACATCGGGAATGAAGCAGAGCAGGACGTAGTGTCCGGGCGGGAAGTCGGCGGTGATGAACATGTGCCGCCCCTTCGCGAGTCCAGACGCTCCACCGATCGACGTGACGGGTGCCGTCCCGACCTGCCCGGAGTTCATCCACATCATCGCCTGGTTCAGCGAGTGTCCCGGGTGCAGCCGGCCGATCACGACCTCGTGGCTCTGCACTGCCTGGTTCTCGATGCGGATCGTGTGCCGCCCCGCCGTGAGTGCCGAATCGAACCGGAAGCTGTAGTCGTCGAGCGTCAGAGTGCGGTCGGCAACCGGTTCGCTGGTCGCGCTCGCGCCGGCTTGCGTGACCGTCAGCGGCTTGACCATCCCCTTCATGACGTGGAGCATGCCGTCGGAGGATGGCACCCAGCAGACGAGCATGTAGGAGCCGGCGGTGAGCGTGACCGTCCCGTCGGCCGACGCGCCCGCGGCGGCGCTGTTCGGGCCTCCGACGTCGACCGCCCAGGCGGGCATCCGCAGCTCGGAGCCCCACGTCTTCATCGCGGTCGTGAAGTCGGCGGGCGTCTTCCCGTTCGTGAGCTGGACGACCCAGAGATGATGGAGCTCCTTGCCGGTGTTCTGCAGCCTGAACGTCACCGTGCCGGCGGCGATCTCCGCGGGGGCTTCGAAGCTGAAGTCCCGCGCGCGCACCGTCACCACGCGAGGCGCGGGCGCCGCGCCGAGCGCCGCGCCGAGCGCCGTGGCGCCCAGCATACCGGCCAGCATCAATATCTTGTACATGTGCCCTCCATGAGAGGTCGGGGTCCACGGCAACGCGAGGCGCGGCGGCCGCTGCAGCAACTGTCGTCTTGGATGATGCGACCTCCAGCGAGCAGGCGCATGCGGGAAAACATCGCCAATCGCGCGGACTTCTCCCGACAGATGAAAGCCACGGGAATATTGGCTGGCCTGAGACCGTCTGCAGTTCAGGCCAGCGACACCCATGCAAGGCGCACTCGGTGTTCGTGTGGCGTCCGTGCCGCGCCGGACGCAGGCCACGTCTCGACGGCATTCACGGAGAACGAACGATGCGTCCCTTCCCGAAGACGGTGTTGATGCTGAGCGTCACCCTCGTGATGGCGTGCGGCGGTGCCGCGTCCACCAGCGCTCCGAGCTCGACCACCAACACTCCCGCACCCCCCGCACCTGGCACGCCGAACTCCGTCGTCATCACCGATAACGCATTCACTCCGGCCGCGCTGACGACCTCGGTCGGCGCCCAGGTGACGTGGACATGGGACAGCTGCCGCGGAGGCGACGGCTACGGTTCGACCCAGAGCTGCACCGGGCACGACGTCCTCTTCGACGATGGCACCTCGTCCGGTACGCAGTCGAGCGGCAGCTACTCGCGCAGCTTCACGACGGCCGGCAACTACCCGTACCACTGCCGCATCCATGGCGCCGCGATGAGCGGCAGTGTGGTCGTGAAGTAGGCGGCGCTCCAGGCAATGATGCCTGGACGAGCACGTCGAGCTCGCCCTCCGAGCGCGAGATCCCACCGATGCGTGGTATCGGTGTGCGAAAGCGCTAGGTAGGGAAGGTCAGCAGCGTCTGGCTGCCCCCGTGCTCCAGGCGCAGCGCGACATCGTGCCCGTGAGCGTCCGTGAGCACGTCGACGCCGACCACCCCGCCAATGCTTCGGCACAGGTGACGCCCGTTCGCCGTCCGGTCGCCGAGCATGAGCTGCAACCGGCGTTCGCGGCCGTCGTACATCGCGGCGATCAGCGGATAGTTGTACTCCTGCGCCTGTGCCCCGATCTCCAGGTCATCCACCTCCAGGATCGTGCGTCGGCCCACGTTGCGTTGCGTGAAGACATCCAGCATCTCGCTCCAGGCCGCCTCGCCACGCGGCGCGACGTTGGCAAGGTCGTGTTGCGCCGCCAGCGATGGGAGCGGATCGCGAGGCACGGTCAGCACACAGCAGGTGGCGGCACGCAACAGCTTCGTCGTGACGCTGCCCAGAAACGCGCGAGCGACGAAGCCTCGGCCGTGGGTCCCCGTGACGATAAGGTCGGCGCCGACACGACCGGCGTACGCAATCAGCTCCGGGGCGGGGCGGCCACGCACGGCGGCACCAGTCACGATGACTCCAGGTGGCACCACGAGCTTCTCGATCAATGCGTCGAGCTGACCGTCAGTCCAGACCTGGTATGGCTCCCTTGCTTCCGGCGTGAAGGGATCCTCGCTCACGTAGGGCATCACGTGCACGAGCTCGACGCGGCCGTCATCGCTCACCGCCTCGACTGCGGCCTGGGCCGCACGGAGCGAGAGGGGGCTGAAATCCACCGCGACGACCGCATGGCGCGGGACCGCGCGGGCGTTCGCCGGCACGGCGAGCACCGGCACGCGGGAGATGCGAGCGAGCTGCAGCGCCGTCTCGTCGCTGAACAGGCGATCGGAGACGTTGTGACGTCCGATCCCGACCACGATCAGGGCGGCGTGCTGCTCGATCGCGACGCGCGCGATGGTGAACGCCGGATTGCCGTCGAGCAGGACCACCGTGCGCGTGCGCGGGCGTCCGATCACCCGCTCGAGCTGCTCCTCCGCGGACTTCCGCAGGGCGTCGCGCCGCAACTGGTTCGCCTCACTCCAGAGGGTGAACGACATTTCCGGCGCCATGATCGGATCCGCGGCTGCTACCGCAAGGACCTGGACTACGGCGTGCATCTCGGCCGCGCGTGCAAGCGCGACGCGCATGGCACCGTCAGACTGCTCGCTACCATCGGTTGCGACGAGAACGGTGGCCTCGACGTGCGGGGTCGGATCGAGGGCCTGGAAGGCGGACATCATCGGCGTGCTGGTCATGGCCATTCTCCGTGAGGGCAACTTGGCGATTCGCCGGGAGCCGGCGGACCGCCGCGCGTCATGGGTGGTGCATCGAGCGGGATCGAAGAGAATCAGAAGGCGACGACGCCCTCGATCATGACACCCTGGAACTTGCCGCCATTGCGGATGTCCGTCGTGGGGAAGTCGAGGTACTTCTGGTTCACCACCTCCAGCTTGGAGAGCACATTCGGGGTGACGAACCAGCCGCCGCCGAACTGCGTGCGGTTCACCGTGATGTCGTTCGCCATGCCGGCCAGCTCACCCTTCACGGTGTTGTAGCGGCCTCCGATGTAGAGTCGGTCGCCGGCGAAGCGGTACAGCCCCTCGCCGACCAGCTGCCGCAGCGTGCGGCGGGAGAGCTCATTGGACGCGGCACCCGTCATCGTCTCCACGTTGCCGAAGAGCTCGACGCCGCCGACCTTGACGAACGGGTTGACCACGAACGCCGTGACCATGTTGCGCATCCCGGACTGGATCGCGCCGCTCCAGGCATTGGCCGTCTCGTTCGACGCCGAGTTCTCCAGCACGTCGTAGTAGCGCGAGCCGCCCCGGTCGCCCGACGACAGGGTGTTGTTCACCGACGCGTCGGTCTTGTACATCGAGCCCGTGAGGCGGACGCGCACCCTCGGGGTGAGCTGTTCGTCGGCGCCGAGCTTGACCAGATACGTCGGAGCGCGCTGTCCTGGTGCCGTCACCTGACCGTGTACCTCGCCGCCCGTGATGCCGACCATCGCCATCAGGCCGCTCTTGCGCAGATACGCTTCGGCGCCGATCTCCGTCGTGAACGCGTCGATGATGAAGTTGCCGACGAATGGATTGTAGATCGTCTGCCCGTTGTCCGAGCGACGGAAGTGCTCGTCGCCGTAGTTGACCTCGAAGTGGCCGACCTTGAGCGTGGCCACTTCCATGATCCTGTCCAGCAGCTTGCTCTCGATCGGCGAGCCGTCGATGAGGAAGTAGCCGTCCTTCACCCACGTCTCCTGGTGATGGCGCGCGGACGCATACGTCTCCACGGCAACGCGGATGCCGCGCGCGACCTGGGCGTTGAGGAACAGGTTGGCGTCGGCGTTGTTGAAGCCCTGGCCGAGGGCGATCAGCTGGTTCGCGTTGACACCGCCGACGACTCTGGGCGCGGCCGTGTTCTGGTGGGTCAGGTTCTGGTACTGCTGAGCGAAGGCACCGCCCCAGGCGAGTCTGAAGCCCGTGTAGGCGACCCCTTCGTCCTTGGGCGACTCGAAGACGGTGAGGCCGCGCTGGTCAGCAGGACGGATGTACTGGATGACCGGCGTCGGGGCGATGTAGCGCGGCGCCCGGGCGACTGGCGACTTCTTCGTCGGCAGCGTGTCGGTGCCCTCCGACGTCGCGGCGGCCGAGTCGCGCGTCGTGCCGGCCTGCTTCACCTGTCCCTGCTGCGCGGCGGCTGGCAGGGCACCCACGAGGGCAGCGATGATGATGGATCGAATGATGGTCATGGAAGTGTCTCCTCTCTCTGGATCCTGCGTGAGTCCCGCGACAGCTTTTTCAGCTCGTCAGCAGATGAGAGCGAGCATCGAGGCGAGCAGGACGCTGCGAGTGAGCGTAGGCATGGTCGACCTCCAGTGGGGCAAACGCGGTCGTCGCGCTCGACAGAGGGAAAGTCGGTCCGACCGGAGGGTGGTGCTGTCGGGTGAAGTGTGGAACGTTTTCGGACTCCTGCCTACACCCGCGCAGGATTCTCCCGACACGTCGCCGCGTCCCATCTGGCCACATCCGGTGTGCAGGTTGAACCGACGGAGTTGGCGCGCGACGAGTGGGCTGAAGCGCTGAACCCGTTCACTCGGCGCACTGCCGGCCGGCTGTCGATCCTCGCAACCACGGATGTGAATCGATCTCCCCGTTGCGGGAGCAGGGCTACCCCGATCTTCGGGGTGACCTACCGTGCTCAGGACCACGGCGTCGAGATCCCACTGGGCGAGCGCCTTTACGTCGGTGAGCGCCGCGTCGCTGTCAGGGATGACCAACATTCGCGCTCTCCGTGACTGACTGTCCGGTCTCGTGACTTCGGGCGCGTCAGCTCGCCGGCGTACGGGCAACGATGGCCAGTCCGAGCAGCAGCGTGGCGTTCGTCCACCACCCGATATGTGCGGCTGGATACTCGAGCGTGCAGAGCACGGTGGACAGCAGTGTCGCGGCCAGTGCCAGCGCCATCCACTGCTCCTGATGGATGACTGCGCCGATCGCGGACAGAACCAGCCCGAGCCCTGCCGCCAGCCAGAGTGCGCCCAGCACGCGCATCCCGGCGTCGCCCACGTCGAATCGGCGACCAAGGACTGCGGTGTGGTATGGAACGTCCGCGAACGCGGCAAGGCGCCACGAGGTAAGCACGCCCGACAGGTGGGCGAACCCGTGAAGCAGCATCAGCACAGGGAGCAGTATCTGCAGGAGCTGCATGTTCAACCTCCGTGTACACTCGAGGTCATCGAGCGAATTGGTGAATTGTCCGCTCGGCGCGGCGTCGGATCCCGCGCAGCATGCCGAGCTCCATGATGAAGTGCGCTGGCTCGAAGACGAGCAGATCGGCAGGAGCCAGCTGGCTGCTGAAGAAGGAGGGAGTCCCTTCGCCACGGAGGCGTATGTGCAGACGCGTGGTATTCGCGTCGACCGGGACCAGGACGAACGCACCCCAGCGGCGGAGCACGATGGCCCGGCCAGGCACGACCCCGGCAACCCGCCATGCGAGCTCGGACCCGAACCGTCCACCGAGATAGTCGGGTTGCACGGCGCGCACGAGCTCTCCCGCCTGGCGGACCTGCCATTCCGGATGCACGCGATCCGCATTGTGAATGTCCGCGCCGAACAGCCGCTCGAGGTGGTCGTAGCTGCAGAAACCGGCGCGATCCTGCCCGATCTGCACGAGCCATGGCCACACGGAATCAGCAGGAGCGTCGATGACGATCGCTCGGTCCATTCGGTAGTTGGCGTCGTGCACCAGGTCGTCGCCCGGGAGCCACGCAGCCCGCTCGGCGGGGGTCGTGCCCCAGTTGAGCTGCCAGGGTCGCGCCAGAATGACGGTGGACATGTAGAGGAGCACCAGGCCCGCGAGGACGGTCGTGACGGCGTGACGAGCCGGATGCAGGTCGGGAGGGGAGGAGAGCCTGCGCAGTCGCTCCAGCGCCGAGCGTTCGCCCCACTGGAGCCCGAGCACGATCACCAGAACGTCGATCACGAGCCCGACCATCAGAGCGACGTGGCCGTACATGCTCAGCAAGGCGATCGAGCTCAGGCCGGCGACCAATGCGAGCGGGGCCCACACGCGTCGCAGCCCGTTGATTCCGACGAGTCCGAGCCCTGCCGCCACGAATCCGACTTGCGCAAGCCACCAGAGCGGTGTGACAAGCCAGGGCGTGCCGAGAGAAGACGCCCACAGCCCGAGCGCGGAATGCGCGAGGCCGTGCAGGATGAACAGCCAACCGATGATGGTACGGCGCATGATGCGTTTCGTTACGATTCGTTCGAGAGAAAGGCGATCATGTGGACCTCCGGTCGAGATGGGCGGAACGGTGATGATCGGGGTGAAGCCCTCCTACGGATGTGCGTGCAGGAGATCGAGCCGCAGACAGTACCGCACGAAGTCCCGTCGGCGATGCAGCCCGAGTGTTCTGCTCACCCGCTCCTTGTAGCTCTCGACGTTCTTCGGACTGATGCAGAGCCGCTCGCCGATCTCGCTCGCCGAGTGTCCCTCGGCCACGAGCACGAGCACTTCGCGCTCCCGGTCGCTCAGCGCCTCGTACTGCATCCGCTCGACGCGCCTCTTCGAGCTCCCGGCCGAACGGTCTGCAGCGATGCGCGACGGGAGTGCACGCTCATTGCTCTCGTCCGGCGCAACGGCACGTACCGCGTCGATGAGCTGTCTGTCCGCCGCGGACTTCTTGAGGTACCCATCCGCGCCGGCGCCCAGCAGCGACGCCACCTGTGCGACGTCATCGTGCACGCTCAGGACAAGCACACGGGTCGGTGACTGCGCGGCGACGAGCGTCTGCAGCACAGCGCATCCGTCCATGATCGGCATGTCGAGATCCAGCACGGCGACGTCAGGGCTGACGCGTTCGATCAGCGTGAGCGCGTCGCGTCCGTTGGCTGCCTCGCCGACCACCTGTATATCGGCGACACCGGCAAGCAGCGCCTTGAGCCCCGCGCGGACGACATAATTGTCATCCACGATGACGATGCGGATCGGACTGGATCGTGAGTGGGTCGACATGACCTTCAAGTGCATGGGGAGCGCCTTCAGAAGCGTCGTGCTCGCATTGGAAGGTGGCTCAGTCAACGCATTCAGTGTGTCAGGCGTGTTCCCACAGTTTGAGCATCTGTCACTGACAGCCGGTGAGGGATTCTCCCGATAGTGCGCTCCAACGAGCAGGCGTGGAAGGAACGCTGGCCCACCTCCCCACACGGCGTGCGGACAACTCCCCATGGAGACGGACTGACGCAGTGGCGAGCTTACGTCCATGCTCACCGTTCCCTCCTGCGTCCGTCACTGTGTGCTCCCGATGTCGTTCGCCACTGCGCTCGTGGTGAGCGGACCGGTCGCCGTCGCGAGCGCCCAGCATCAGCAGGCGGCAGACCTTCCCTTCGCGCCGGGCGAGCGGATGACGTTTGCCGGTCGCGTGCACGTGGGTGTCGGGGGCGCGGGGACCATCTGGGTCGAGGGGCCGGTGGAGATCCGCGGGCAGAGCACCTGGGTGCTGCACTCGGACATGGAAGGAAAGTTCGGTCCAATCCGCGCCACGGTAACCAACGCGTCCTGGCTCGACCCGGTGTCCATGGCCGCGCTGCGCTACACCTCGAGGGAGCGTCACTTGTGGAAGAAGCACGACGACGTCGTCGAGATCTTTCCAGGAGAGAAGCGGTGGGCATCGCGCGGCGGCCTGGAAGGGACGTTCGAAGGCGAGCAGCCGCTCGACGAGCTCTCCTTCCTCTTCTACCTGCGAACGCTACCGCTCGCGCCCGACTCGAGACTCACCGTCTCCCGACACTTCGACCAGACGCGAAACCCGACCGTCGTGCGCGTGGTCGGCCGCGAGGAGATCGAGGTGACCGCCGGTCGATTCCGTGCGGTGATCGTGGAGATGCAGGTCCGTGATTCGCGCCACTACGAGGGCGAGGGCACCATCCGCATTCATCTCTCCGATGACCAGTGCCGGCTGCTGCTGCGCATCGAGAGCAAGCTCCCTGATGCGGGCGTGGTGACGCTGGCCCTTGCATCGTACGAGGGGACGCGCGTTCCGTGCACGGCCAAGCTACC
Organism: Gemmatimonadota bacterium; assembly: GCA_043754875.1. Classification (GTDB taxonomy): domain Bacteria; phylum Gemmatimonadota; class Gemmatimonadetes; order Gemmatimonadales; family Gemmatimonadaceae; genus AG11. The sequence continues at coordinate 1,113 of JAYUTY010000399.1, read as the reverse complement.
GTGAGCGCACCGAGGCGCTGCCGCGCCCTCGCCGACTCGCTCGCAGCCGTTGATTCCAGGTGCACGATCGTCGACATGGCGCTCAGAGGCGCGTCGAGTCGGGCCCCCGGCAGCAGCACCCTCCGCTGCGCGAGCCCTGCGTCCAGTCCGCGAGCGCGCGGCAGGCCTCTGTCTCTACCGGAATGCCGACCTCATTCATGTGTCTCGCCCGAAGCGGGAAGAGCAGTTTACGTCTCTCTCGGCGACACGTTGCCGCGACGCGAATCTCCGGGGCATCAGGCAATGACGGAGACGTCATGATGCCCGGGATGGCATTGCCGCCCGGGCCGGTTGGCGATCGCCCCACACGGGTCGCGGCTCTTTCCCGACAGGCGGCCGGTCTGGATCGTCGTACATTCCGGTCACGAGGACGGGATTCCAGACCCTGGATGGCAGAGCGATGCACACCAACGCGAACGACCAGCCTGTGCTGGCACTGACGCCGCACGGGACACTGGCGGAGGTCGGAAAGGAGCTCAGCGCGCGTCCATACACCCGACGAGGGGTGGCTGCGAGAAGCGAACCCATTCGAGTCATCCTCGTGGACGACCATCACCTCGTCCTCAGCGGCCTCAAGGCGGTCCTGCACAATTGCCCCGACATCAGTGTGGTCGGTGAGGCGGACGGCGGCCGTGCGGCCGTGGTGTTGGCGGCGAGGCTGCAACCGGAGGTGATCGTGATGGATCTGGACATGCCCGACGGGGACGGGCTCACCGCGACCCGAGAGCTGCAGGCAGCCAGTCCCGACTCTCTCGTGCTCATCGTCACGATGTCGCCCGAGCACGAGAAGCTGCTTCCGGTGCTCCACGCCGGTGCACGAGGCTACCTCTGCAAGTCCGCAGTCGATCGCGAGCTTCTGGATGCGATCCGCGTCGTGGCAGCCGGAGAAGTCTACGTCCGACCCGCCGTGTCACAGGCGCTGGCCGCATCGACCACCGAGCCGCCGCATCTTCGCGATGACGCACGCGCGCGGTTGGCACGTCTCAGTGACCGCGAGCAGACCGTCGTCATCCTCACCGCTCGCGGCTTCAACGGACCCGAGATCGGCCGCCAGCTCGGTATCACTGCGAAGAC
>JAYUTY010000398.1:0-3660 GCA_043754875.1 Gemmatimonadota bacterium | reverse complement strand
GGCGCGTTCGCGCCTTTCCTCTCCAACGATGGGTCGCGGCTCGGCTACTTCAGCGGACGCGAGCTGCGTGAGACGAACCTCGACAATGGCGAGACGCGCGTCGTCATCAGGGATCTCTCGCGCCCCAGCGGAGCGACATACCTGGCGAATGGCAGCGTGCTCGTTGCCGTCGAGAACAGCATGCTCACCCTGATCGATCGCAGTGGTGGGATCAGGCCGTTGAAGGCGTCCGCCTTGCCCGGCACCGAGTTGGACTCGACCGGCGTATTGAACTTTCCCGCAGTAGTGCCCGGCGACCGGTACGCGGTTGGGCTGTCGCGCAGCGGGCCGATGGTGGTGGCCTCGTTGTCCGATGGTCTGATCCGACGGGTCCGTCCGTTCAACATGACCGATTCTACTGCGGATGTCATCGGGGGCGCGCCCCGAGTGGTAGCGAATCGCCTGTACTGGCTGGATCGCAATGTCGTGCTCTCTGCCACCATCGACGTCGAGGCGGCGCGATTGACATCGGCGCCGGTTCCCGTCGTCTCCGGTGTACGGGGAGACCTGTTCGGTGCGGCGGACTTCGATGTGGCCGACGACGGCACGATCGTGTTTGTCGCTGGAGCTGATCCGTCGATCGGGTACCTTGCATGGCTCGACACCGCAGGTCGCGTGGATACGCTTGCGCTTCCGCCGGCGAACTACACGGGCTTCGATGTCTCTCCGGACGGTGGCTCGCTCCTGACGAAGGCGATCAGCTCGGGTGGAGTGACGGAGATCCGCGTTGTCGATGTCGCACGCGGGACGAACACCGTGCTCGACGTTGGTAAGGGAGAGGTCAGCCAACCGGGGTGGAGCGCCGATGGCCGCGCGGCACTGGTTTCGGTCGCGCCCAAGGGTCTCGCTTCAGCGCACATTCTTCACGTGCCGGTGGATGGTCGTTCCGCGATCGATACGATCATGCCGGGTGGCCTCGATCGCTATGCCGTCTCGCGCGACGGGCGAGTGACGATCCTTCAGGTTTCGACGGCGCGTTCACCGAATCGCTATCTCACCGCGGGACAGGGAGCAAAGCTCTTCGCCAGTACGAACCACGGTCCGTTCGCGGAGTTCACCGCACCCAGCGACTTCGTGATTCCGACACTGTCACCCGATGGCAAGTGGGTGGCGTACGAAAGGTTCGGCGTGGGGCGGTATGGGGTGTACATCGAACGCTTCCCCCTGGACGGCCGGCCGATCACGGTGCCGAATGATGGCGATGCATACGAGGCCTTCTTCTCGGCGAAAGGGGACAGATTGTTCTACCGGGTTGGCCGCGGTGTCATGCAGGTGCCGCTTATGGTAACGGGTGACCAGATGACGCTCGGCAAGCCCAGCATGTATGTGGAGTCCGCGTTCGCCGACTTTTTGGGACGCAGCTACAAGCTGGGGCACGACGACCGACTGCTGGTGAAGCTGCTGCCGAGCACCACCCCGCAGTCCGAGATTCGCGTCATGACCGGAAGTCGATAGCGGAGCCACGACGTCTCGCCTCGCCAATCCGAGGTGACTGAGGAGTTCATAACCTGCTCGTGGGACACTCGCTCGGCGGACCGATCATTCGGCACTTCGCGGTGCACTATCCGGGAAAGGTCGCCGGTCTGGTGCTCGTCGACGGATCGCACGAGGATCAACTCGATCGCATGAAGGGAATACCGGCGTGGACCCAGCTGGTTTTGCAGGCCATTCCCTCTCTCCATCTTCTCGGCATCGATCGTGTCGTCGCGCAGGCGCAAATCACGGACACGATGTCGGCGATCGCGGTCGCTCGCACCACGGGCGACGCCGCAATGCACAACACCGCGGAGCTGTCGAACTCGCTTCCGGAGTTCTTTTCCGCGGTGAAGGACGCCAAGCCCTTTGGTGGGCTTCCTATCACGGCGCTCACGGCCGGCAGGATGTCCGTCCCCGGGGTCACACCGGCAGTCGCCGATGACCTCCACCGCGAGTGGGTTGCGATGCACAAGGAGATCGTTGCACGCTCGACGCGCGGTAGGTGGATCCTTGCCGAGCGAAGCACACATTACATCCAGCGTGGCCAGCCCGAGCTCGTGATCCGGTCGATCCGCGAGATGCTCGATACCCTGCGCGCCGTTCGCGCCCAGCCCTGAATTCCGGAGAGCACCACATGCGCGCCCGCACGCCCGCTCATCCGCCTCCGCGCTGCACCGCCGGCGGCGGCGCACCACCGACCGTCGCGTGCGCGATGTTGTCCGCCGTGTTCACCAGCGCCACGTGCGAGAACGCCTGCGGAAAGTTGCCCACGAGTCGACCGAGCGTCGCGTCGTACTCCTCGGCCAGCAACCCCACATCGTTGGCAAGCGCCACCAGCCTCTCGAAGAGCGCAACCGCCTCGTCGTGGCGACCCTGCAGCACATAGTTGTCGGCGAGCCAGAAGCTGCACGCGAGAAACGCCCCCTCACCCGCCGGCAGCCCGTCGGCGGTCTCCGCACTGTCGTAGCGCAGCACGAAGCCGTTCACGTACAGGCGCCGCTCGATCGCCGCGACAGTGCCGGTGATGCGTGCGTCGGTCGCCGGCAGGAAGCCGACGAGCGGCAGCAGGAGCAGGCTCGCGTCGAGCTGCACCGAACCATACGCCTGCACGAAGCTGCCGAGCGAGGCATCGAACCCGCGCGCGCAGACGTCGGCGTGGATCTCGTCGCGCAGCGCACGCCACTCGTCCACCGGCCCGTCGAGCCCGAACTGCTCGGCGCTCTTCACCATCCGGTCGATCGCGACCCACGCCATCACCTTGCTGTGCGTGAAGTGCTGGAGCGGACCGCGCACTTCCCAGAGTCCGGCGTCAGGCTGGCGCCATATCGCGGCGACGTGCGACGCGAGCTCGCACTGCAGCGCCCACGTCTCTGCGCTCGCGCCAAGGCCCGCGACACGCGCCTGGTGCAGTGCGTCCATTACCTCGCCGTAGACGTCGAGCTGCATCTGCGTGTGCGCGGCGTTGCCGATGCGCACCGGCCGCGAGCGCTCGTAACCGGGCAGCCACTCGAGCTCCGACTCGCGCAGCATCCGCTCGCCAGCCAGCCCGTACATGATCTGCACCTGCGACGGGCTCCCCGCAGCCGCGCGCACGAGCCAGTCGCGCCAGGCGGCCGCTTCCTCCGTGTAGCCGGCGTCGATCATCGCGAGCAGCGTGAGCGTCGCGTCGCGTAGCCAGCAGTAGCGGTAGTCCCAGTTGCGCACGCCGCCGATCTGCTCCGGCAGCGACGTCGTCGGCGCGGCGACGATCCCGCCCGTCGGCGCATACGTGAGCGCCTTGAGCACCAGCAGCGAGCGCAGCACCGGCCCACGCCACGCCCCGCGGTAGTGGCATCGCGCCGACCACTCCTCCCACATCGCGATCGTGCGCGCGAGCGCCTCGGCAGGATCCGCGACGGGTGGCGGCGCGAGGTGCGATGGTCCCCACGTCAACACGAACGACACTTCCTCACCCTCGCCGACCGTGAAGTCGCCCACTGTCGTCATCTGCTCGCCATGCACGGGCACTCGCGTCGTCAGCGTCACCATGTCCGGTCCCGCGACGGCGCGCAGCGTGCAGTCATCGAGCTGGCTCACCCACGGGACGACGCTGCCATAGTCGAAGCGGAGCACGAGCTCCATGCGCATCTGCACCGTGCCGCTGAT
>JAYUTY010000397.1:0-3660 GCA_043754875.1 Gemmatimonadota bacterium | reverse complement strand
CAGCTACGGCGGCGCCGTCGTCAATCCGGCGACCGCGCTCGCGCAGGTCATCGCCACGCTGCACGATGCGGACGGCCGCATCGCGATCCCCGGCTTCTACGACGCGATCAACGCGTGGAATCCCGCCGTGCTGGAGCAGATGCGAGCCCTCCCGTTCGACGAGGAGCACTTCCGCGCCGAGACGGGTGCGCCGGCGCTCGGCGGCGAGAAGGGTTACACGGTGCTCGAGCGGCTCTGGACGCGGCCGACTTGCGAAGTGAACGGGCTGCTGAGCGGCTATACGGGCGAGGGTGCCAAGACCGTGCTGCCGGCGAAGGCGATGGCCAAGGTGAGCTGCCGTCTCGTGCCGGATCAGGATCCCGTCGAGATCGAGCGGCTGATGAAGGAGCACGTCGCGCGCGTCGCGCCGGCGGGGGTCGTCGCCACGGTGACACACCTCCACGGTGGGCGGCCGTGGCGCGCCGAGCTCACGGGCCCGCTGTTCGACGCCGCGCGCCGCGCGCTGGCCGCCGCGTTCGGGCGCGAGCCGGTGATCACGGGCGAGGGCGGTTCCATCCCCGTGGTCGGGGACTTCGAGCGCATTCTCGGCGCGCCCGTCCTTCTTGTAGGTTTCGGCCTGCCAGGCGAGAACGCGCACGCGCCCGACGAGTGGATGAGCATGGACAACTTCACGACGGGCATGCGCGCGATCGCTACGCTCTGGGACGAGCTGGGCAGCCGCTGACCGCCACGACATAGACCAGGAGACCGCATGGCCCGCTTGACCGCGACGGAATGGATTTGGCGTGATGGAGAGATGATCCCGTGGGCGGATGCCAACGTCCACGTGCTCGCGCATTCCATGCAGTTCGGCTCCTCGGCGTTCGAGGGGATCCGGTGCTACCGCACCCCGAGTGGACCGGCGATCTTCCGCCTGGAGGACCATCTCCAGCGGCTGCTCAACACGTGCAAGATCTACCGCATGGACATGACCTACGGCGTCGACGAGCTGGTCGCCGCGAGCTGCGAGGTCGTCGAGCGCAACAAGCTCGACTCGTGCTACATCCGCCCGATGGTGCTGCGTGGCTACGGCGCGGCGGGAATGGTGCCATTCGACTCACCGGTGGAGACGTTCATCCCCTGCTGGCCGTGGGGCACGTATCTCGGTGAAGGCGCGCTGGAGAACGGGGTCGACACCTGCGTCTCGAGCTGGCACCGGATGGCGCCCAACACCACCCCCTCGATGGCCAAGGTGGCGGGCAACTACCTCGGCGGGCAGCTGATCAAGATGGAGGCGCTCACCAACGGCTTCGACGAGGCCATCGCGCTCGGCCCCGACGGCATGATCAGCGAGGGCTCGGGACAGAACGTCTTCGTCGTGCAGCGTGGCGTGCTGTTCACCACGCCGTGCAACGGCACGCTGCTGCCGGGCATCACGCGCGACAGCATCATGACCCTCGCGCGCGATGCGGGAATGGACGTGCGCGAGGCGCCGCTCCAGCGCGAGGTGCTCTACACGGCCGACGAGGTCTTCCTCACCGGCACCGCGTCGGAGGTCACGCCGGTGCGCACGGTGGACCGGCGGCAGGTGGGCACGGGGCGCGCTGGCGAGATCACGATGCGGCTCCAGCGCACCTTCCTGGATCTCGTGCACGGCAAGGGGCCGGACACGCACAACTGGCTGACGCACGTGAAGGCGGAGCGGGCGAGCGCGGCGTAAGGTCAGGGTAGGGCAACGGGGATGGGGGGCCGCCGACGTTCGGCGGCCCCCCATCTTGCTAACTGGTGTACCAGAATGGTATCTCAGCGTCGGACCTGTCGTCCGTTCGCTCCCGACCGCCGGTGATATCGTCTCAGGAGCACCTTCGCGTCCTCACGGAGATCTGGAAGACATGACCAGCCCCGCGCTCGTGGTGCGTCACTCGTCAGCCGCCTTCGCCGCCGTGCTCGGTGCACTGCTGCTGCTCGGGCCCTCTCTCTCCACCGCCCAGTCGCCACGTAATCCCGCGGTGGACCGCGTCTTCGCCGCGTGGGACAAGCCTGACTCGCCCGGCTGCGCGGTGGCCGCCGTGCAGAATGGTCGCATGCTGTACGAACAGGGCTACGGGATGGCGAATCTCGACTACGACATCCCGAACGGACCGACGATGGTGTACTACGTCGGCTCCGATTCGAAGCAGTTCACCGCCGCCGCCGTCGCGATGCTGTCGCTGCAGGGAAAGCTCTCGCTCGACGACGACATCCATCGCTACTTCCCCGAGCTCCCCGACTACGGCGCACCGGTGCTCGTGCGGCACCTCATCCATCACACGAGCGGCATCCGTGACATCTACGGGCTGATGGGGCTACGCGGCGACCGGCTCGAGGACGTCTTCCCCGATTCCGAAGCACTCGCTCTCATCGCCCGGCAGCGCGGTCTCGCCTTCCGCCCGGGCTCTGCCTACTCCTACAGCAACTCCGGCTATTTCCTGCTGGCGCAGCTCGTCAAGCGCGTTTCGGGACGCTCGCTGCGCGACTTCGCCGACGCGGAGATCTTCCGCCCGCTCGGCATGACGCACACGCACTTCCACGATGATCCCGGTCACGTGATGAAGCGCCGCGCGATGAGCTACGAGCCCGATGGACACGGCGGCTTCGCCATCTCGTATCTCCAGAACTTCGACAAGGTCGGCGCGGGAGGCCTCTACTCGACGGTCGAGGATCTGAAACGCTGGGACGAGAACTACTACACACATCAGGTGGGTGGCGACGCGCTGCAACGGCTGATTCACACGCGCGGCGTCCTCACCAACGGCGACACGCTCCCCTACGCATTCGGCAACAACGTGATGACCGACCGCGGGCTCCGCACCGTGGAGCACGGCGGATCGATGATGGGCTACAAGGCGTACGTCCTCCGCTACCCCGATCGCCACTTCAGCGTGCTCACTACCTGCAACCTCGGCTCGATCGATCCGGGGCCGCTGTCGCACGCGGTCGCCGAGGTCTTCCTTGGGGGAGGGATGACGGCGGCGACGTCGGTAGCTCGTGTCACGCCCGCGGGCGCACCGGCGCGCCTCACGGGAGACGCTGAGCGCGCGCGCGTCGATGCGAGCCTCTACGCCGGCGCCTACTACAGCACCGATCTCGACGTCACGTATCGCGTCGAGCAGGGCCAGGGCGGGGGGCTGGTGCTCGTCACGCCCCGGCGCGCGCCGCAGCCACTGGTGCCGGATGGAGTGGATCGCTTCAGTGCGGGCGGGATGCGTCTGCACTTCGAGCGGCAGGACGGCGCCGCCAGCTCGGTCGCGACTTCTGTCGTCGTCGAGGCATCGCGCCTGGGCGAGATCCGCTTCACCAGGCGGTAGCAGTACCGCACTGGGTCGCGGCATTGACGACGTGGGCACGTCTCGCGACTATTCGAGTGGCATCCTGACCTGGTATACCACTCGTTCGTGTCCCCGTCGGAGCTTCCCATGTGGCACCGCTCGCTCGACCGTGCGTCCGCACGGCACTCCACCTCCCGTGCACTCGTCGTGCGCAGCAGCGCCGGCGCTGCGCTGCTCGCCGCGACGTTCACCGCTGGCCTCGCGGCGCAGCAGCCGACGCAACAGCCCGCGCAGCCCACGCCCACTGTGCCCACCGCACCCGCCGCACCGCGCGACTACTCTGCGCCGGCCGACGCGCCGTATACCGCTGAAA
>JAYUTY010000396.1:0-3667 GCA_043754875.1 Gemmatimonadota bacterium | reverse complement strand
GGGTGAGGCGTCGAGCGCGGGACGACTGGATGTGGTGCAGCAGGTCGTCACCTTCGACAGCGTCAGTTGATGAACGCATCGGTCGCCGCGATCGCCTCATGAAAGTCCTGATCGTCAACCAATCCGAAGTCCGACGGCTCCTGCCGATGAGCGAATGCATGACGGTGATGGCCGAGGCGCTCTCGGCGCTTGCGCGTGGCGAGGCGATCCTGCCGCTGCGTCCCATCATGTGGCTGCCGGAGAAGCGGGGCGCCCTGGCGCTGATGCCGAGCTACCTCGGCGACATCAAGGCAATTGGCGTCAAGGTCATCAGCGTCTTTCCGGGCAATCACGGCACGGCGTACGATTCGCATCAGGGCGCGGTGCTGCTCTTCGAGGCGACGCATGGCCAGCTGCTGGCGATGATGGACGCGACGTCCATCACCGCGATCCGCACGGCGGCGGTGAGTGGAGTCGCCACGCGCCTGCTCGCGCGCGAGGACACACAGTCGCTCGCGATCCTCGGCAGCGGCGTGCAGGCCGCGACGCATCTCGCCGCCATGCGCGAAGCGCGACCGATCACGAGCGTCACCGTGTGGAGCCGCAACGTCGAGCATGCGACACGATTCGCCGACCGTGAAGGGGTTCGACACGGGATCCCGGTGCGCGTTGCGAGCAGCGTGGAGGACGCAGTTGCCGCGGCCGACATCATCTGCACGACGACCGCCTCACGGGAGCCGATCCTCCGGGGCGAGTGGATCGCGCCGGGCACGCACGTCAACGCCGTGGGATCGAGCGTGCCCTCCGCGCGCGAGGCAGACACCGCCGCCGTTGCACGAGCGAGATTATACGTGGATCGGCGCGAGTCGGCGCTCAACGAGGCGGGCGATTTTCTGATGGCGAGAAGCGACGGCGCAATTGGGGACGACCACATCGTGGCCGAGCTTGGCGAGCTCCTGCTCGGAGCGGCCGAAGGGCGTCGCACGCCGGACGAGATCACGCTGTTCAAGTCGCTCGGCCTCGCGATCGAGGATCTCGCGGCGGCGAACCACATCTATGCGAAGGCGCTCGAGGTGGGCGTTGGCACGCTCGTCGAGCTCGGAGGCGAGCGCGATGACGACTAGCCTGATCTCGCTCGACCCGATCTCGCTGGACGACATCCGCGCGGCGCGCACACGCATCGCTGACTCGGTCATCCGCACGCCGCTCGTGCGCCTGAACGTGGACGGCACTGACATCTACCTCAAGCTCGAGAATCTCCAGCCGATCGGCTCGTTCAAGCTGCGCGGCGCGGGCAATGCGATCGCGCTCGCCGACCCGAGCGAGCTCGCGCGCGGCGTCTACACCGCGAGCGCGGGCAACATGGCGCAGGGCGTCGCCTGGCATGCACGGCGTCTGGGCATTCCATGCACGGTCGTCGTGCCCGATCACGCACCAGAGACCAAGCTCGCCGCAGTCGCGCGGCTCGGCGCGCAGATCATCAAGGTGCCGTTCGATGACTGGTGGCAGGTGCTCGTCACGCGCCACCATCCGGGGATCGACGGCGTCTTCATTCACCCAGTCAGCGACCCGGCGGTGCTCGCGGGCAACGGCACGATCGGGCTGGAAATTCTCGAGGACCTGCCCGACGTCGACACGATCTTCGTGCCCTACGGCGGCGGTGGGCTCGCCTGCGGCATCGCGACCGCGATCCGTGCCCTGAAACCCGAGACGGGGATCTTCGCCTGCGAGGTCGAGACGTCGGCGGCATTCTCGGCGGCGCTCGCGGCGGGCGCGGTGACACGAATCGACTACACGGCCAGCTTCGTCGACGGCATCGGCTCGGCGAGCGTACTGGCGGAGATGTGGCCGCTCGCGCAACGTCTGCTCGACGGCTCGCGCGTGATGTCGCTCGCAGATGTGGCCGAGGCGGTGCGCACGCTGGCCGAGCGCAATCGTGTGATCGCCGAGGGCGCGGGCGCGGCGGCGGTCGCGGCCGCACTCGTTGACGCGACTGAACGCAGCAGTGGTCGCGGCGGCAAGGTGGTCTGCGTGGTCTCCGGCGGCAACATCGACTTCGAGCGGCTGGCGAAGATCTTCCGACGGGAGCTGTGATCGTCTACGCCATGAGAACGACCTTCGGCCGTGGGTGCGTCGCCGCGCCCGTTCTTCTCACGGGGAAAGGCGCATGATCGTCAGTCGTCGCAATGCCCTGATGTCCAGCCTCGCGCTCGGCGCGTCGGCGATGATCGGCCGACCGGCGTCGGCGAGTGTGACGGAGACGCCGAACACGGAGACAACCGGTGCTGCGGCAGGGCCTCTGCTCTCGCTGGAGGATTACGAACGCGCCGCGCGGCAGCGCATCGATCCGGTCGTGTGGGAATACATCGCCAGCGGCGCGGCGGACGAGATCACGCTCCGGTCGAACATCGACGCCTATCGGTCGCTGCGGCTCGTGCCGCGGCAGTTGCTGGACGTCGGCACGCTGGACCTCGGCGTGACGCTCCTGGGCCATCGACTGCCACACCCGATCCTGCTCGCCCCCACCGCGTGCCACAAGCTCGCACATTCCACGGGCGAGCTGGGCACGGCGCGCGGCGCGCGGCGCACGTGCCGCGGCGGCGGGGATGGTGCTGAGCAGCTACAGCACGATCCCCGTCGAGCAGGTCGCGGCGAAGAAGCCTTCACTCTTCTGGTTTCAGCTGTACGTGCAGGAGAAGGCATATACGGAGCGTCTCGTTCGCCGCGCCGTCGCAGCTGGCGCGACGGCGATCGCCGTCACGATCGATACACCGAATTCGGGTGCGCGCAATCGCCAGGAGCGTTCCGGCTTCGCTTTTCCGAAGGACCTTCCGCACATCTCCGGCAACCGCGCCAAGCATCCGCTCACGTGGAAGGATCTGGAATGGATCCAGCGCGCCGCGGGGGTGCCGCTGCTGCTGAAGGGAGTGCTGCATCCGGATGACGCGGAGCTCGCGGTGAAGTCCGGCGCCGCTGGCATCATGGTCTCCAACCATGGCGGCCGGAATCTCGACACGCCCGTGGCCACGATCGATGCGCTGCCTCCGATCGTCGACAAGGTCGCCGGTCGAATTCCGGTGATCGTCGATGGCGGGATACGGCGCGGCGGGCGTCGAAGCGGTGATCGGCATTCTCCGGCATGAGCTGGAGATGGCCATGGGATTGTGCGGCGCTTCGACACTCGCCGCCATCGATCGAGGAATCCTGGCCGGCGCCAGAAGGAAGGCGAGCGATCTGGCGCTCCCGTCATGATGCATCCACCTTCTCGCGAGATGTAGCGACCACACGACTCGCGCCGTTCGATTTCGCACGAAGCCGTCGAGGGTGAAGAGCATGTCGATCATGGCTCCATGAGCAGCGTCGCGCCGCAGCGGATCGTCGGCGTCCGTGCATTGGCGCTGATCATCGTGAGCGGCACCGTGGGCGCCGGCATCTTCGGGATGCCATCGCTCGCCGCGCATGACCTCGGGGCGGCCGCTGTCCTCGCCTACCTGGTCTGCGCGCTCGTCATCGGGCTGGTGGCGCTCTGCCTCGCCGAGGCCGGCAGCCGAGTCGCGGGGACGGGCGGCCTGTATGCCTATGCCACCGCGTCGTTCGGGCCGTTCGCCGGCGGGATGGTCGGGATGCTCCTCTTCACCGCGAACGGCGCCTTCGCGAATGCCGCGGTCGCGGCGCTCTTCGCGAACAC
>JAYUTY010000395.1:0-3669 GCA_043754875.1 Gemmatimonadota bacterium | reverse complement strand
TGAAAGGACGCTCGATAGTCGCACTGCTGACGCTCTCGATGCTCTCGTCGCTCGCCTGCGCGAAGCAGCGCCCGCGCTTGAGCCAGGCCAGCGAGCGACCGCCGGCGCGCTATCTCCTTGCGTGGGCCGGCGACGAAGACCGGCAGGATAGCGACTTCCTCGCCGTCATCGATCTTGCGCCCGACGGCGACAGGTACGGAGCGATCGTCGCGACTACGCCGATCGGTGAAAAGGGGCTCTGGCCGCATCACACAGAGCACGAGCTCGGCCCGAGCCAGACCCTGTTCGCGAATGGATTCTCCGGCAACCGGAGCGTCTTGTTCGATCTGCACGATGCGTTGCACCCTGTGGTGATCGAGCGATTCGATGGCGTAGCGGGCCTCAACTTGCTGCACAGCTTTGCGCGCATGCCGAACGGGCACGTGCTCGCCACGTTTCAATCGCGTGGCGTGAACAACGTGAGCCCCGGGGGAATCGCCGAACTCGACGAGCGCGGGCATCTCGTCCGCGCACAATCGGCGGCGGATCCTTCAGCGGACCAGACCACGCTGCGCCCGCATGGGCTTGCCGTCGTCCCAGCGCTCGATCGCATCGTCGTCGCGCTGACGTACATGCCGATCCCCACGTGGCACCCGCTGCGATCGTCCATCGACCACGACCATAATGGCAACCAGGTTCAGGTGTACCGGTTGTCGGACTTTGCGCTCATCAAGACCATCAGGCTTCCGACGGACGACGGACCGAACGAGCCTCGCCTCCTTCCCGACGGGCGCACGGTCCTCGTGAACACGGGAGCATGTCGCCTGTACCAGGTGACGGGACTCGCCGGCACACAACCCGCGCTTTTACTCGTGCATGCAGAGCCCGCGCGAGACTGTGCGACGCCGATCGTGGTCGGAAGCCACTGGATTCAGAGCAATGCGCCCGAGCACGAGGTCTTCACACTCGATGTCTCGGACCTTGCACGGGTGCGCAAGGTGTCATCGATCTCGTTCGACGAGCGCCAGCGTCCGCACTGGCTCGCGACCGACGGGTCGCGCGTGGTCGTCGTCAACGAGCCTGGCCCGAACGCGGAGCGCAGAATCTGGATGCTCGATCTCGATCGGACGACTGGCGCGCTCACCCTCGACAGCGCCTTTCGAGATCCCGGATCCGCCCCTCCTGGCCTCTCGTTCGAGCGCGCGAGTTGGCCACACGGGAGCACCGGCACTGCGGTTCCACACGGCACGGTGTTCGGATGGTAGCACAGACGCAGGGCCGGTCGCGTGGCTGGGCCTCAGGCGCTGGTGAGCTGCCGCTCGAAGATCAGCGTCTGCCCGTACAGCTGCTCGGCCGCCGCGCTCCTATCTGCGGCCTGCGAGAACATCAGAGCGCCGACCCTCGCTCTTGCGGTCCGAGTGTCGCATACTCGTGGCGAGCGGCTTCCTGCCCACCCGATATCCCCCACCCGCCGCACGACGCTATGCGGCTCGGCCGCCAACCCCCGCTCGAGGAGCCCGCATGACCGATCATCGCAGCCGCCGCGAGTTCATGGGTCTTGCCACGGCTGGCGCCGTCGGAGCCCTGGTGCCCTCGTTGCGCGGTGCAACGCCGGCAGCGTTCGCCGCCGCTGCATCTCGCGCGCTCGACGCAGACCTCGTCGTCGTCAATGCCAAGGTGTACACCATGGAAGCGTCGCTCCCACGCGCCGAGGCATTGGCGGTGAGCAACGGGCGAATCGTGGCGGTGGGCACATCGGCACAGGTGCGTGGGCTTGCGGGCAGGCGCACGCAGGTGCTCGACGCGAAGGGGATGACGATCGTGCCGGGATTCATCGATACGCACAATCATCCGATCGGCACCACGCTCCTGTACGAAGTGCTGGTGGGAAATCCGTTCGAAGTGGAGTTCGTGTCGATCGGCAGCATCATCACGAAGCTACGGGAGAAGGCGAGCCGGACGCCGTCGGGCATGTGGGTGGACGGCTACTTTCACGACGACACCAAGCTCACCGACAAGCGGTCGCTCACGCGCCGTGATCTCGACCAGGTGAGCACCGAGCATCCCGTGTGCGTGCACCACCGCGGTGGGCACACGGCATTCTACAACAGCAAGGCATTCGAGCTGGCCAGGGTCACGAGGGAGACGCCCGCGCCGGCCGGCGGCACGTTCGACCGGGATGCGAACGGTGAGCTCACGGGCCGCGTGACGGATCGCGCGATGAACGTGCTCGACGCCGCCGGCACCCGCGCAGAGTTCAGCGCGGTGGAGAATGCGCGGCGCGAACGCGACGGCATGGCGCACATCTCGAAGCAGTTCGCGCGCTACGGACTCACCACAGTGCACCATGAGGGCGGCGACCTCGCCGCAATCCAGGACGTGCGGGCGCGCGGTGATCTCAAGCACCGCGTGAGCTACGAAGCCTCCGGCCGCGTGCTCGAGTCGATGATCGCCTTGGGCATTCGCACCGGCTTCGGCGACGACTGGATCCGGTTCGGCGCGACGTCGGAGCACACCGTGGACGGGTCGTTCTCCGAGCGCACGATGGCCATGAGCGTGCCGTTCAAGGGCACGACGTACAAGGGAAACGTCACGGAGACGCAGGCCACACTCGATGCATGGGTCGAGCGCGTGCATCGTGCCGGCATCCAGGTGAACTGTCATGCCAACGGCGACGTGGCGATCGACATGTACCTCACCGCGCTCGAGCGCGCCCAGCACGCGTTTCCGAGGCCGGACGCTCGGCCCAAGATCACGCACTGCACGCTCGTCAACGACGATCTTGTGCGTCGCATCAAGGCGCTCGATGCGATCCCGGCGATGTTCACGACGTACGCCTACTACAACAGCGACAAGTTCCCGTTCTACGGTGAGGAGCTGATGAAGCGCAGCATGGCGTATCGCACGATGCTCGACGCCGGAGTCAAGGTCGCGGCGGGCTCCGACTTCTTTCCGGGGCCATTCGCTGTGCTGATGGGCATTCAGGGGATGGTGACACGCACCGGATGGGACGGCACGACCTGGGGCGCGAACCAGCGCATCACGGTGGCTGAAGCGATCCGCGTGAACACGCTGCATGGCGCCTATGCGGCGCACGAGGAGGCGAGCAAGGGGTCGATCGCCGTCGGCAAGCTGGCCGATTTCGTGATGCTGGCCGACGACCCGTACACCGTGAAGCCCGAGGCGATCAAGGACATCCGCATCGTGCAGACCGTCGTGGGCGGCGAGCCGACGTACAACGCCTGAGCATGAAACGCATGTGGACGATCGTCGGTGTCGACGACGTGCCTGGCAGCTTCAGATGGTACCAGTCGCTACTCGGTCTGCCGGAGACGTCACCCGTCCATGACCACTTCGGACAAATCATCGACTCGGACGGAACGGTTCTGCTCTGCCTTCGTGCCTGGGGAGCGCATGAGCATCCCTCCCTGACGAGCCCCGATCGTGCCCAGCCAGGCAACGGTCTCCTCCTGTTCTTCCGTGTGGATGATTTCGACATGGCACTGCCACGAGTCCGTGCGCTCGTCGCTCGGCTCGAGGAGGAGCCCCACGTGAACCCGAACACCCGAACCGCGGAGTTCTCGCTCGCGGTCTCCTGTACGTCGCCGCGTTCGTCAGGGACCAGCTCGTCGGCTTTGCGAACGTTGCAACCGACGGCGGCATTCACGCGTTTCTCCTTGACCCGACAGT
>JAYUTY010000394.1:0-10623 GCA_043754875.1 Gemmatimonadota bacterium | reverse complement strand
AGACGTCGATCTCCGTCTCCGACTCGTCGTCGCCCACTCGCAGAGACACCCTCGTCCAACCCGGAGCCAGCGGCTGGATGCGTCCTCCGCGCAGCGTGGCGATCGTGCTGTCCTCGATGCGGAGCTCGGCGGTGAGACGGTTCACCGGCCGGCCGTGGAAGTCGAGCGCCTGGAAGTAGGGCGCCCGTGCCGAGTCGCCCACCACGAACTCGAGTCGCTCCGCGAAGCCCACGTCACGCACGGGCCGGCAGCGCACGAGCACCGCCGTCGCCAGCGAGCCGATCGACGTCTGCAGCACGGCATCACCCGGCATCGTGCAGCGGACCACGCCGCCCGGCGACACGGGAACACGAGTACCCGACACCCAGCGATATCGCACGTCGGACGCCGGCAGCACATGCCCCTTCGCATCCGACGCACGCATCGCGAGCTGCACGGGCTTTCTCGTGTTCACCACGATGCCGTCCGAGAGATCGCCGCGCCCCTCCATTGTGAGGAGCACCGGTGGGCCGTCGCGCATCTGCCACACCATTACGCCAACTGCCGGAACGAGCGCGAGCATCATCGACAGTGCCGCCACGCGCGAACGCCCGCGCACACCGCCATGCCGTGCGGCATTCCACAGGAGGTGCGGCGTGGTGCGACCGGCCTCCAGCGCGTACCAGCACCAGGCAGCGAGCACGCCGCCGCACTCCTCGTGGCGAGCGTGCTCCTCGGCGAGGTCGCCCAGCACGTCGGCAGCGAAGGCGGGATCGACGCCGAGGGCGAGCACGATCCGCTCCGCCATCGGCACGCTGGCGCGTACAACACTTCGACGACGTCGCCTCGGGGCGGCCACCCCGGGATTGCGAAGGCGTGTCATGCCACTCCGGGGCGGAAGCGAGCATCGATCCCGGCCCACAACGACGCTGCCCGTCGCTCGGCGTCGCGGATCGCGCGAACCCCCGCTCGCGTGAGGGTGAAGTGCCGGCGCGACCGCCCGCCGCGCACCGGAAGCGGCTCGCTCGCATGCGAGCCGAGCATCCCCTTGTCCTCCAGTCGCTGGAGCGTGGTGTAGATCGCCCCGATGGAATACTCCCGGCCGGCACGCTCCCCGACCTCACGACGGACGGCGAGACCGTACGCGTCGTCAGCGAGGCGCGCGACAGCGAGGAGAACTGAGAGCTCGAGGGTACCGAGAGAGGCCGCCATTTCATACCAGTTTGTAGAACAAATGAGCGTCGCGCAAGGTGCGCCGGTATCGCGCCTGACCACAGCGGCAGAGCCGGGCGCTACGGCGCGAAGTTCGCGGATGGCCGCAGGCGTGGCGACTCGCTCGGTTGCCAGCGCTTCCTTCACCCGTTCGAGGTCTGCATGCCCGCTCGCCGCTGGAGTGCCGCCACGATGCTGTTCGCGCTCGTCTCCGCGCTCGTCTCCGCGCTCATCCCCGCGATCGCCGGCGCGCAGCTCATACCCGTCGCCGTCACGAAGCCCGCACGCCATTCCGTCGCCCTCGCCGCGATCCTCGCGCAGCCCCTCGGCGAGTTCGGCCAGAACGTCAAGCGCGGCTTCGGGCTGGACGGCGCGGCCACGTACGGCGTCGATGCGCGCGGCATCCTCGGCCTGCGCGCCCAGCTCGGCTACGTGCAGTACAACTCGAAGACCCAGCCCTTCCTCCTCAACACCGGCTTCGGCATCGCCGAGCTGGAGTCGCAGACCAAGAGCGGTGTGCTGATGCTCGGCGTCGGTCCGCAGATCATGGCACCCGAGGGAGCCATCCGCCCTTACGTCGGCGGCACCGTCGGCTTCACGCGCTTCGCCACCGAGACGTCCATCAACGTCCCCTCGCGCATCTCGAACACCGGCTCGACGCAGACGCTCGATTCGCAGACGATCTCCAGCGACTTCCTCCTCTCGCTCTCCGGGTCGGCCGGCCTCGCCTTCGCCCTCCCCTTCTTTGGCAGCTCGGGCGCGCTGGCGGACGTGGGCGTTCGGTATCACCACAACGGGCTCGCGCGGTACGTGTCGTCCGAGGGCGTCGTGTACAGCAGCGGCTCCGTGAGGCCAACCGTCACGGCCACGGAGAGCGAGGCAGACTTCATCGTGTATCGGCTCGGCGTGATCATTCCGATCCGCTGATTCGACGTCAGCCGCGCGTCGCGCTCAGCAATCGATGCGGAAGCGCAGCCCCTCTGCGCCACCGTGTGCGTCGAGCTTCCGGAAGGTGCCGACGAGACGGCCACCGTTGGCGAGGATCACGCGTTGCGACGCGATGTTGTCCGTGTTCGTCGTGAGCTCCACGAACGGCATCGCCTCCTCGCGCGCGACGTCCTCGAGCAGGAGCGCGAGCGCGCGCGTCGCGTAGCTGAGCCGGCGCTTCCACGGGACCACCGAGTAGCCGATGTGGCCGAGGCAGTACGGCGGCAGGTCGGTGGTACCGGGCTGGCGACGGAAGCCCAGCTCGCCACAGAAATCGCCGTCCCACATCCAACGGTGATAGCCGGGAAGGCGGGGGACGAGCGAGCCGTCCGGCAGCGTGATCGGCGGTCCCTCGCCTTCACGGTCGATCTGCCCGCGCAGAAAGGATTCTGCGTCCACCTCGATCTCGAGGAGCTCTTCCGCCGTCGCTTCGGGACGCGTGTTGTCCGGCGACCAGCCACGGCGCAGCGCGTCCACGTAGCTCGCGAGATACTCCGGTGCAGGCCAGACGAGGCGGAAGTCGCCCGCTTCGCTCACGGCCGTGTCTTCGCCCCGAGCTCGTGTCCGGGCGCGACCACGCGGATCAACCCTTCCTGCGCGACCGACGCCACCAGCTCGCCCGCGGCCGAGTGGATCGTCCCGCGCACGAAGCCGCGCGCACCGCTCGTGACCGGGCTGTCGGTGGAGTAGAGCAGCCATTCGTCGGCGCGCAGTGGACGGTGCATCCAGAGCGAGTGGTCGAGCGACGCGAGCTGGAGGCCCGGCGTGCGGTACGCGATGCCGTGCGGCTGGAGCGCCGTGACGAGCAGGCCGTAGTCCGACGCGTAGGCGAGGATCGCCTGGTGAATCGACAGGTCGTCCGGTAGACGTCCATCGGCGCGGAACCATGCGCGACGCACCGGCGCGCGCGTCGCCGTGCCGTGCGGCTCGATGGGACGCACGTCGATCGGCCGTTCCTGCGTGAGCACGCGCCGCAGCGGCTCGGGAATCGACTCGGCACGCTCGCGCAACGTCTGCAGCTCCGGGACGACGCTCTCCGGCGGCGGGACGTCGGGCATCGGGAGCTGATACTCGGGCCCCTGCTCCGGGATGTGGAAGGAGACCGAGAGGTTGAAGATCGCCTCGCCGTGCTGGATTGCCGTGACTCGACGCGTGGTGAAGCTGCGTCCATCGCGGAGCCTGTCGACGAAGTAGACGATCGGCGCGGCGAGGTCCCCGGGGAGGATGAAGTAGCCGTGCGCCGAATGTGCTTCGCGGCCGTCGGGGACGGTGCGGCGCGCGGCGACGAGCGCCTGCGCGAACACCTGGCCGCCGTACACCCGGCCCGTACCGAGATCGCGGTTCTGGCCGCGGTAGATGTTGACTTCGAGGGGCTCGAGGTCGAGAAGGGCGACGAGTTCGGCGAGGGGAGTGGGCACGCGGCAATGTCGCTACGTGAGCGGGGAAACGGAATCGAGAAATTCGCAGTCGGTCGCATCGGTCGCATCGGTCGCATCGGTACGGTGACTCGATCCAGTGGATCGTCCTCGGTCGCCAGCGTGCGATCGCCTGACGCTTGCCCCTGGCGTCAGGCGCGGTAACGTTGAGCATGGAGCTCAGCGCCCGCACCGCATCCGGCCCCACGCCGTCGCTTCCGGCGCACCTGCCGCAGCGCGAGCTGCAGCACGCACTTACCGCTGCACGCGAGTGCATGGCGCGTGGCACATGGACGGATGCGCGCGCCCAGCTCCAGCTCGCGCTCGGCGAGTGCGAGACCGCCGAGGCGCTCGAGGATCTCGGGCTGGTGGCGTGGTGGCTCGACGATCAGGCGGAGCTGTTCGCGTCGCGCGAGCGAGCGTACGCGATCTACCGCGACCGGCACGACGACCTCGGCGCGGCCCGCATGGCCATCTGGCTCGTGTGGGACAACCTCGCCTTTCGCGGTGACTTCGCCGTCGCGTCCGGGTGGCTCGAGCGCGCGCGGCGCCTGCTCGCCGGCTCGCCCGAGAGCGCGGAGTACGGCTGGCTCCTGATCCGCGAGGGCGAGGTGGCGCTGTTCCGCGGCCACGATCCGGCGTCGGCGGTCCGCCTCGGCGCCGAGGCCGCGCTGCTCGGCCGTCACATCGGCGACGGAAGCGTGGAGTTCACCGCGCTCGCGCTCGAGGGGCTGGCCCGCGTCAGCATGGGCGACGTCAGCAGCGGGATGCGCTGCCTGGATGAGGCCGCGGTGGCTGCGACCGCCGGCGAGATGCCGGAGCTGCATGCGGTGGGGCTCGTGTGCTGCTGGCAGATCTTCGCGTGCGAGCGGCTGAGCGACTATGACCGCGCGGTCCAGTGGTGCGCGCGCGTGCAGGAGTTCACGCGACGGTGGGGGCTGCGACCACTCGCCGCCGTCTGCCGCACGCAGTACGCGAGCGTGCTGATGTGGCATGGCGATTGGATCGGTGCCGAATCGGAGCTCGTGGCCGCCGCGAAGGAGCTCGAACGCGCCCGGCCGGGGCTCACCGGCCCCGCCCTCGCGCGGCTCGGCCAGCTTCGCCTGCGCCAGGGACGCGCTGACGAGGCCGCGGCGCTCTTCGAACGCTCGTCGGCGCAGCCGCTCTCGCGGCTCGGCCTTGCCACGCTGCTCCTCCAGCGCGGCGCGGTGGACGAATGCGCCGCGTCGCTCGAGCAGCAGCTCTCGACATTCGCCCCGGACGAGACGACGGCACGCGTCGCCGTGCTCGAGCTGCTCGTGCGTGCCCTCGCGATGCGCGCCGTCGGCCGTGACGGCGAGCGTGTAAGTGAGCAGGTGCATGAGGAGACGCGCGCGCATCTCGCGGAGCTCGAGCGCACCGCGATGCTGCTTGGCACCGACCCGTTGCATGCCGCGGCGTCCGCAGCGCGGGCGGTGGTGCTCCAGTCGCGCGGGCAGACGACCGAGGCGATCGCTGCGCTCGGCACGGCGGTGGAGCACTACCTGCGCTCGGGCGCCTGCTTCGACACGGCGACCGCGCGCATCGAGCTCGCTGGTCTGCTCGCTGGCGCTGGCCGCACCGCTGACGCCGAGCGACACGCGCGTGCCGCAGTAGCCGTGCTCGAAGGCCTCGGCGCGCGCACGGAAGCTGGCCGCGCGCGCGCCGTCCTGCGCGCCTGCCGTGGGTCAGCGCAGCAGACGCGCCGTCGCGACGTCGCGCTCACCGCACGTCAGGTCGAGATCCTCCGCCTCGTCGCGCGCGGCATGCACGACGCCGAGATCGCCGAGCGGCTGGGGCTCAGCGCGCATACCGTGAAGCGTCATGTGGCCAACGTGCTCGCGCGCCTGCAGCTCCCGTCACGTGCCGCCGCCACGGCGCACGCCGCGCAACAGGGACTGCTCTAGCTGCCCTCGTGAACGGAGCATGGCCCGTTCGGGCCATGAAACGCACGTCTCTCTGCATGGCCCATCCGGGCGACGCGCGGCGTGTGGTGGGACCCTACTGTCGTGAGAGGCCAGCGACGCCGCTCGGTCGCCAGGACAGATCCCGCCACATCGGAGCTCGACATGCAGAATCGCCGCACCACGACCCCCTTCGCCGCACTCGCGACCATCGTCATCCTTGCCGCCCCCATGAGTGCGACAGCCCAGGCTCCCACGCTGAAGTGGGGACCGGCACCAGCGGTCTTTCCAGCCGGCGCGCAGATGGCTGTGCTCCAGGGCGACCCCGGCAAGGCCGAGCCGTTCACCGTGCGGCTCCGGATGCCCAACGGCTACACCATCCCGCCGCACTGGCACCCGACCGATGAGAACGTGACGGTGATCAGCGGTGCGCTCAAGCTCGGGATGGGCGAGAAGATCGACCAGTCGCATGCGACGCGGCTGCCGGCGGGAGGCTTCGTCACCGCGGCGGCGAAGATGAATCACTGGGCGCAGGCGAGCGGCAAGACGGTAGTGCAGGTGCACGCGATGGGGCCGTTCCAGCTCACCTACGTGAACCCGAAGGACACGCCGGTGGTGAAGGCCGGCAAGTAGAGCTAGAACGCCGTCATGTGTGTCACCTTGAACGCCAGCACCCGCTCGTTCCGGACGCCCGTTCCCGTATCCTGCCGGTCGGTGTAGACCAGATACATGTCGCTCAGGGGACGATAGCGCAGCGCCACGCGGGCGTTCGTCACGAACGCCCGTGTCTGGCTGTTGTACTGCGTGTACGCGCTGCCGTACAGTTTGGTGGACCAGGCATACCGTAGCCGTAGGCTCGCGAGATCCGCCGTGAACGCGCCGAGCTCGCGCTGTACATCGTTGCGCTGGGCCGATCCCTCCAGGCTCACGTTGTCCCGCACGCGCCACACTACCGCGGCCGTCGCGGCGCGGCGCGTGCCGTCGTAGAAGCCGCCGGCGGTCGCGCTCAGGTTGACCGAGACGGGACGGCCCTCGCCCGTGTAGTAGTGCGCCGTCGCGTCGCGCCAGCCGTAGCTGCCGGCTGCGATCACCTGGCCTGGCACGATCGAGAATGGTGCATCCAGCCGGTCGACCTGGTCGGAGAGCTCCACGCCGACCTCGCCTTCAGGTCGCAGGAACATCAGCAGCCCCGCCAGCAGGGACCGCGACTGCAGCCGGTTCGACAGATCGGTGATGTGATCCACCTGCAGGTACGGATTCAGCTCCTGCGTGAGCGGAAGCTTCGGGCGCGCGTGCAGACCCGTCGTCGCGAAGAGCTGCTGCATCCCTCGACGGCGCACCGTCCCGAGCCCGGGATCGAACTGGTCCGACACGCGCTTCCACATCACCGAATTGTCCCACGAGCGGCCGCGATAGCCCAGCGACGCGCGTGCCGCGTAGCCGTCCGAGCTGTCGCCCGGTGCCTCGCTCGCGGCCAGGTACGAATTGATCACCAGGTTCGGCTGCGGGCGCAGGTTCATGTCGGCGCCGTAGCTCCGGTTGTAGCTCCCGTTGCCGGAGCGGCTCGACACCAGCATGCCGACGTCCGAGTTCCCGAACACGTTGCGTCGTGCGCGCGCCACGTCGAACCGCTCGCCCGGGATCGTGTCCACGCCGCGCGTGCGCATGTCCAGCAACCCCACGTTCCACGCACCCACCCGCCCCGACAGCCGGCCGCCACCCGCGATCGGCACCGCGCGGCCGTCGCGCGCGATGCCGATGCGGCGCGAGTTGAACAGGGTGAAGTCCCTGAGCGACGCCCCCACGCGGAAGTTGCGCTCCTCGACGTCGCCAAAGGTGAACGACCCCGCGTTCTCGATGAAGAACTCGCGTCGCTCCGGAAGGAAGAGCGAGAAGCGTGTGAGGTTCACCTGCTCCTGGTCCACCTCCACCTGCGAGAAGTCCGTGTTGTAGGTGAGATCCAGCGTCAGCGCGGGCGTCACGCCGTACTTGAGATCCGCCCCGGCGTCCGCCTTGCCGCCCTGGCTGCCTGGCAGCAGCTGCGCGCCGTCGGCATGCGACGACACGGCGTACGGCTTGACCTGCAGGTTGCGCCCCTGCCGCAGCCCCTCGAGCCCGACCAGCGTGCCTGCCTTGGACATGCGGTGGATTCGGTACTGCCGCTCGAGCGGCGACCAGTACGACGACTCGTTCACCCGTCGTACGCGGCGGAGGAAGTTGATCCCCCAGTCCTGCGTCGGGCGGGTGCCGTCGAAGCGCAGCGTGCGCAGCGGAATGGCCATCTCCACCGTCCAGGCCGAGTCGCCCTCGGCTGTCTTCACCACCGCGGTGCGCACGTCGATCACCCCTTCCCACGCTTCGACGATCGTCCGCGAGTCGTCGTACGTCTGCTCGTCGCGCACCGCTCCCTTCGGGTTGACGATGAACAGGAAGGAATTCCGGCGGTCCTTGTAGCTGTCCAGCGCGACGGCGAAGACATCGCTGTTCGACGAGACGAAGTCGTGCTGCAAGCCGGCCGTGATCGCGCGGCCCGGCGTCGGGTCGTAGTTCGTCGAGCTCACGTACAGGTGGTCGGCGTCGTAGAGCAGCCGCACGACGGTCCGATAGATGGGCCGCGCGCCGGTGGCTGGTAGCTGCTGCACGAAGTCGGTGGCCGAGTCGGCGAGGGCCCAGACAGGATCACTCAGGTCGGCGTCGATCACCGGCGCGCTCGGCGTGCGCACCGCATGCATCGTCGGGCGCGGCGCGAGGTCGGCATCGATCGGATAGACGCGCGCCTTCGAGCTGGAATCCGCCGGCATGTCGGAGCGAGTGCCTCTCGGCAGGTCGCTCCGCTGCGCACCGAGCGGGCGCGCGGCGGTGGCGACGAGCATGGCGGCCAGCGCCGCGCCGTGCAGCAGCGCGGCGCGGAGGTCAGTTGGAATCATCAGGGGTGCGACGGAGCGGCGGGTGGGGACGGACTGATAAGGTAGAGGCGGTGTGCAGAAGGTTGAAGTCACCATCCCGTGTTCGGCGAACTACGCTCGCTCGTTCTCACGACGTCCGGCCTCGCCGACCAGCTTCGCGCTGCACGGCGGTGAAGCGCGCGACGGTGTTCTCAGAACGCCGCCCTCAATGCGGCAGCAGGCGCCGCACATGCTCCAGCCGCGCACGCGCCTCGGCCACCCTGGGCTGCAGCTCCGGGTCCGCGTGCTTCCAGAGCTCCACGAATGCGGCATACTGCTCGGCGGCCCGTTTCGCGTCGCCCCGCGCCTCGCACAGTTCACCGAGCCGCTTGTGCGCGGGACCGATCCACCAGGTGTCGGGATTGATGCGGCCGACATTCGTGTTGGCGAGGCAGCGCGCAATCAGCCGCGCGAGCGCCGGTGGGCAGTCGGGGCGAAGCTCCTCCACCGGGCGCGGCGTCTCCCCCATGTGCGCCTGCATCAACTTGTGCGGCGCGAGCCCGAAGAACGGCGGATGGCCGGCGAGCAGCTCGTACGCCATGCAGCCGAACGCGTAGATATCAGCGCGATGGTCGGTGGACGGATCGCCGGCCGCCTGCTCCGGCGCCATGTACGCCGGCGTGCCGATCGCCGTCCCATCTGCGTCAGCGTCGCCCCCGACGGACGCTCCTGCGCCGCCGCGATGGCCTTGGCGATCCCGAAGTCGGCGACGACGGCCGAGCGGCCCGAGAGGAGGATGTTGTCGGGCTTGATGTCGCGGTGCACCACTCCGCGCTCGTGCGCGTACGCGAGCGCCTTGGCGACGTCGCGCAGGATGTCCACGGTCGTGTCGATCGCCACCGGCCCGTGCGCGAGACGCGCGCGCAGGCTCTCCCCCTCCACGAACGGCATCGTGTAGTAGAGGAGCCTGTCGAGCTCACCCGCCGCGATCACCGGGACGATGTTCGCCTGCTGCAGCGACACCGAGAGGCGGATCTCGCGCTCGAACCGCTCGGCCGACATCGCCGCCGCGAGCTCTGGCGCGAGCACCTTGATCACGACCTGCCGGCCCAGCCGGTTCTCGACGGCCACGAAGACGCGCGACATCCCGCCGCCGCCGAGCTCCCGCTCGATCGTGTGCGTGCCGCTGAGCGACTCCTGAACGCGCTGCCGAAGTTCCATGTTCACCGGCGGGGATGCTGGTGCAGCGGAGAGCGGCAACCATGGGCCGTACGGCGCCTATACACCAGAGGCCGCTTGTCTCGGTCTCCTGATCGTAGTGATAGTTTGCCTAGCGCTTTGCACCGAGCCAGAGGTCCCCCTGTCAGTCGCCGATCGCTTCCGCACGCACGACGTCGAGAACCAGCCGCCAGCGCTCGTTCCATACGACGCCTACGCAACCGACCTCCCATTGCGCGAGGCGCTCGCACGCGAGGGCGGCGACTGGGCGGAGCGCGAGGTCGCCGAGTATGGCGCGATCGTCGGCGGCGAGATGATGGCGCTCGCCGTCGCCGCGAACGAGCACCGGCCGAAGCTGCGAGCCTTCGACGCCACCGGCGTGCGCATCGACGAAGTGCACTTCCACCCCGCGTATCACCGCCTCATGCAGCTCGGCACCGAGCATGGCGTGAGCGGCTTCGCCTGGCGGCATGCGGCGCGCGACGGTGCGCACGTCGCGCGCGCCGCGCTCGCGTACCTGCACACGCAGGCCGACCAGGGGACGAGCTGCCCGCTCACGATGACGTATGCGTGCGTGCCGACACTCGAGCGGCAGCCGGAGCTCGCGCGCGAGTGGCTGCCGCGCGTCATCGCCGCTTCATACGACGGCCGATCCATCGCCGCGAACGAGAAGACGGGCAACACCATCGGCATGGGGATGACCGAGAAGCAGGGCGGCTCCGACGTGCGCGCCAACACGACGCGCGCGACGCCGGTGGGCTCGGCTGGTTCGGGCGAGCTCTACGAGCTGGTCGGCCACAAGTGGTTCTACTCGGCGCCGATGTCCGACGCGCACCTCGTGCTCGCGCGCTGCGACGCCGGCCTCTCGTGCTTCCTCCTGCCGCGCATCGTGCCCGACGGCGCGCTGAACGCCGTCCGCATCCAGCGGCTCAAGGACAAGCTCGGCGACTGGAGCAACGCGAGCGCCGAGGTGGAGCTGCAGGGCGCGCTCGCGTGGATGGTGGG
>JAYUTY010000393.1:0-10630 GCA_043754875.1 Gemmatimonadota bacterium | reverse complement strand
TCGTGCGCGACGGGCGGCACACGAACGCCAAGCCCGGCCGCATCGTGCGTGGCACCGGCTGGACCGGCGCGGCGGCTGGTGCTGCGATGAGCCCGAGCCCGGAGCGGTGATGCCGATGATGATCCCGACAGTGATGCCGACGGTGATGCCGACGGTGAAGGAGATGTTCCGCGCGAGTAGTGAAGCAGTCGTACACGCTGGCCGTCAGGCGGCCGCGTCCAATCGTGATCCCCATCAGGAGCTCGTAATGCGAAACGGACTGGTTCGGCTGATTCCTCGAACGACGTGGCTCGTGGTGCCAGGCGCCCTGCTCATGCTGCTCGCCCCGCTCACCGGTGCGCATGCCGCGGTCGTCACCGCGGTCATGCAGCAGCAGGGCACGGCAACCGTCGTCGGCCAGGTGACGGACACGCGCACCAACCAGGGCATCGTCGGCGTGGTGGTCAACATCGACGGCGGCCGGCTTGGCGCCGTGACGGGTGAGGATGGGCGCTATCGGATCGTGAACGCCCCTGCCGGCTCGCATGTGCTCGCGACGCGCCGCATCGGCTACGCCTCGGCGCGACAGACCGTCACCCTGACGACCAGCGGTCCCGTGACCGCGAACTTCGCGCTCACGACGGCGGCCGCCTCGCTCGACGAAGTGGTCGTCACCGGCACCGCGGGTGGCGAACAGCGCCGCTCGATCGGCAATGCCGTCACGACGATCAACGCTTCCGAGGAGATGTCGAAGTCGGCGTCGCAGAGCATCAGCAGCCTGATCGGCGCGCGCGCCGCCGGCGTCAGCATCGCACCCAGCACAGGGCGTCTCGGCGCCGGCCCCAGCATCCAGATCCGCGGGCGCAGCAGC
This sequence comes from Gemmatimonadota bacterium, assembly GCA_043754875.1. Classification (GTDB taxonomy): domain Bacteria; phylum Gemmatimonadota; class Gemmatimonadetes; order Gemmatimonadales; family Gemmatimonadaceae; genus AG11. Next base: position 9,780 of record JAYUTY010000393.1, on the reverse strand, counting down.
ATCGGCCTCGACAACTCGCCGCTGTTGTACGTGGACGGGGTGCGGGTGAACAACCAGACCGCCGCGGGACCAATCAGCGTGCCAGGCCGGCTCGGCGGCCAAGGATCCAACGTCTCGGGCCGTCTCAACGACATCAATCCCGAGGACATCGAAAGCATCGAGATCATCAAGGGACCGGCCGCCGCGACCATCTATGGAACCGAAGCGGCCAACGGCGTGATCCAGATCATCACCAAGAAGGGCGCGGCGACAGGGAAGCCTGCGACGAGCCTCATGGTCCAGAATGGGCTGATCACGTTCCTGAACGCCGCGGATCGCGTTCCGACGAACTACCTGACGGACCCCTCGGGTAACATCGTCACCTGGAATGGCGTCCAGGCCGAAGCAGACCGCGGCACGCCGATCTACAAGACCGGGCAAACTCGCCTCTACAACCTGTCGCTCTCCGGCGGGCGCGAGGCGATGCGCTACTACGTGTCGGGCGCCTACGAGAACGACCTGGGCGTGGAGCCGAACAACTCGCTGCGCCAGTTCACGCTGCACAACAACCTGAACTTCTCGCCCACGGACCGGATCGAGGTGGGGACGAGCGTGAACTTCGTCAACCTCTCCTCCCACCTCGGCGCTGACTTCGGACTATCGCCGCTGCTCGGCGCAATCGCCGGCCACAGCCTGCTCTTCCCCGCCGCGCGTGGCTTCTTTCCCAACTTCCCGCCGGAGGTCTCGCAGACGCTGTACGACAACGCGCAGGGGATCAATCGCTTCACGGGGAGCGCGACGGTCTCGCATCGGCCGACGGACTGGTTCACGCACCGCCTCGTGGCAGGCCTGGACCAGACGGGCGACGACAGCCGCGCGATCGAGCGGTTCGCCGGGCCGCCGCTCTCCACGATCATCGGAGCGACCCAGGCCGGTGGCAGCATCGGCCAGACGCTGCGCCACAACACAATCGCGTCGCTCGACTACTCGGGCTCGGCCAAGTACAACGTCTCCTCAGCCCTGAGCACCACGACCTCGGTCGGCGGCCAGTTCTACCGTACGGAGCTCAACTCCAGCTTCCTCGGCGGCACGGGCTTCCCGGGCCTCGGCGTGGAGACGGTGAGCGCCGTCTCCCAGCCCGCGACGTCCACGCAGTCGCAGATCATCAACACGACCATCGGCGCCTATGCGCAGGAGCAGTTCGGGTGGCACGACCGCCTGTTCGTCACCGGCGCGGTGCGCGTGGACAACAACAGCGCCTTCGGCGAGCAGCTCAAGTGGGTCACCTATCCCAAGGTGAGCCTCGCGTGGGTTCTGAACGAAGAGCCGATGTGGAAGACGAACAGCTACCTGAACTCGCTCAAGATCCGCGCAGCCTACGGTGAGTCCGGCCGGCAGCCGAACGCCTTCTCGGCGCTGCGCTCCTACTCGCCCGCGCAAGGTCCGGGCGGCACGAGCGCGGTGACCCCGAACTCGATCGGCAACGAGAACCTCCGGCCGGAGCGCGGCAAGGAGGTGGAGCTCGGCTTCGAAGGGCAGATGTTCAATCGCCTCAACCTGGACTTCACCTACTTCAACAAGAAGACGACTGACCTGATCATCAACCAGCCGATCGCGCCGTCGAGCGGCTTCTCGGGCAGCCAGTTCGCCAACCTCGGCCGCGTGGACAATCACGGCGTCGAGCTGCAGGCGACGCTGCAGGCGCTGACGCGGCAGAGCTTCACCTGGGAGATCGCTGGCAACATCGCCACGAACAAGGACGAGATCAAGGATCTCGGCGGCGTCGGCGGGGTGGTGATCAGCGCCGGACAGACGAACGTCGTCGGTGGGCCGATCGGCGGCATCTACACTCGTCGCGTGATCTCCGCCGATCGCGATCCGGCGACAGGCCAGGCCACGAACGTCCTCTGCCAGGGTGCAGCCGGGCAGGCGACGGGCGTGGCATGTGCTACGGCCCCCTTCCAGTTCATCGGCACGCCGACGCCGCGCACCACCGGCTCGGTCGGCAACACGATCTATCTCGGAAAGGCGCTGCGCCTCTATGGGCTCGTCGACTTCAAGCGCGGCCACCGCGTGTACAACGCCAACGAGGCAATCCGTTGCTGGGGACAAGCCGGCAAGCCGCTCTGCCGCGCCAACTACTACCCGCAGGAGTTCGAGCCCGTCTACCTCGCGGAGCGCGTTGGCAGCGCCGCCGGTCTCGGCATCACTGACCAGCTGTTCCAGGATGCAAGCTTCGCGAAGCTGCGCGAAGTCTCGGCGACCTACTCCGTGCCACAGAGCCTGCTCCGCGGCTTCTCGCGTGCTTCGATCACCTTCGCGGGGCGTGACCTGCACACCTGGACCAAGTACGACGGCATCGATCCCGAGGTCAACTCGTTCAACACCGCGACGTCGTTCTCGACCCTGGATCAGGGCAACACGCCCGCGCTCACGCGCTTCATCGCCACAATCAACCTGACCTTCTGAGCCATGCGCAATCCATTGATTCGTCGTGTACGGCCGGCGCCGGCGCTGGTCACGACACTGTGTCTGCTTGTGGTGGGCGCGGCCTGCAAGGACATCACGAGCCTCGCGCAGGAAAACCCGGGCACGCTTTCGGTGTCCACACTGTACGTACCGGCGAACGCTCCGCTGCTCGTGAACGGCGCCATCGGTGACTTCGAGTGCGCCTTCGCGCGCTACGTCGCCGGGAGCGGCCTGCTCACCGACGAGCTCACCGTCGCGATCGCCTCCACTGCCAACTTCGACTACGACGCCCGGCGCATGCTGACGAACGGTCCGTACGGCACGAACAACTGTGCGTCGCCCACGCCGAGCGCCACCCAGCAGCCGGGCATCTATACGCCGCTCTCCACCGCGCGCGCCACCGCGGACACGGCGCTGGCGAAGCTCGAGGGGTGGACGGACGCGGAAGTCCCGAACCGGCAGCGGCTGATCGGGCAGGCGGCGACGTATGCCGGCTTTAGCCTGGTGCTGCTCGGCGAGGGCATGTGCTCGGCCGCCATCAATCTCGGCCCCGAGATCCAGCCGTCGGCGCTGTTCACGGAGGCGATCGCGCGATTCACGAAGGCGATCACCGCGGCGACGACCGCGGGCGACGCGGCGACGCTCAATCTCGCGCGCCTCGGCCGTGCGCGCGCCGCGCTCGGTCTCGGTGGTACGGCGAACCTCGCGGCGGCGACGACGGATGCGGCCACGATCCCGGCGACGTTCGTTGCGAACACGTCTCCCGACGCGATCAACGCGCGGCGGCAGAACGTCATCTTCATGAGCATCTCGCAGAACGCGACCTCCACGGTCGACCCCGCGTTCCGCAACGTGCTCGTGCCGGGTGGTGCGACGCAGGATCCGCGCGTGCTCGTGACCGACCTCAATCGCAGCGGAACCGCGACGGGCTCGCGGCTCTTCCTGCCGACGAAGGCCGCGACGAACAACGCGCCAATGCGGATCGGCAGCTACCAGGAGGCGCAGCTCATCATCGCCGAAGTCGCCGCGTCCACGGGTGACCTGCAGGGCGCGGCGGATGCGATCAATCGCTCCCGCGTGCGCACCCCCGGTCTGCCGACCTACACGCTCGCCGGTGCCACGGCTGCAGAGGTGAAGGCACAGGTGCTCGAGGAGCGACGTCGCGAGCTCTTCCTGGAAGGCCACCGTCTCGGCGACGTCCGCCGCTTCAACGTGGAGTTCGGGCCGGCGCCGGGCAGCACGTATCAGTATGGCGGTGTCTACGGCAACCAGCGCTGCTTCCCGCTGCCGGACGTCGAGCGCATCAACAATCCGACCATCGCCAAGGGCAGCGGCTGATCATGCGCCCTCTCCCGCTGGTGCAGTGCATTGCCGTCGCATGTACAGTCGCGTGTACGGTCGCATCGATGCCAGCGGGGGCACAGGGCGCGCAGCTTCCACCGCCACTCGAGCTGCGCGTCCCCAAGCCACCGACTCTCGTACACAGCGCGGACGGCATGTCGCTGGTGTACGAGCTTCACGTCACCAATTTCGGCGCGCAGCCCGCCACGATCAGGAACGTGGAGGTCCTCGCCGCTGACGCGAGCAGGCGCGTCCTCTTCTCGCTCGCCGACAGTGCGCTCGGCGCGAGCATGTCGCGGCCCGGCACCCCGGTGCCGGCGGCTGAGCGCGCGCGACTCGGAGCGGGGCTGCGCGGCGTCGTTTTCCTCTGGGTGCCGACGGATGCGCGGAGCGCACCCACCGCGCTGCGAAACCGCGTGTCGGTCGAGCTGGGCTCCGGTGACAGCGTGCGCACGCAGCAGCTCGAGGGCGCCGTCGTTCCGGTCACGCGTTCGGCGGTGCGCATCTCGCAGCCGCTGCGCGGTGGACCCTGGCTCGCCGCCAACGGACCGTCCGCGCACTCCGGCCATCGACGCTCGCTGATCCCCGTCGGCGGAGCGCCCTCCATCGCGCAGCGCTTCGCAATCGACTGGGTCAAGCTCAACGACAGCAACACCACCTTCGTCGGCGACCGCCTCAAGAACGAGAGCTACTTCGCCGAGGGCAACGACGCCCTCGCTGTGGCCGACGGGCGGATCGTCGCCGTCAAGGACAGCATCCCCGAGAACGTTCCGGGCGTCACCTCGCGTGCGGTGCCGATCACGCTCGAGACGGTCGGTGGCAACCACGTCATCATCGACATCGGCAACGGCTACCACGCCTTCTATGCGCATCTCAAGCCGGGCTCCATCCGCGTCCACGTCGGCGACCGAGTGCGCCGCGGCCAGGTGATCGGCCTCGCCGGCAACTCGGGAAACTCCAGCGAGCCGCATCTGCACTTCCACATCTCCGACGCCAATTCGCCGCTCGGCAGCGAGGGCGTTCCATACGAGCTCGAGTCGTTCCAGCTCGTGGGCCGCTGCCGCAGCTTCGGTGTGGGGTGCGGGCGCACGACTGCCGCCACGCGCCACGCGGAGATCCCGCTGGAGAACATGATCGTGCACTTCCCGTGATGAGAACCGACGCAGCACCTCGGGCCGCGCGCCGCGCCGCCGCGCTCGTTCTCCTCGGCGGTCTCGCCGCGCACAACGCCGGCGCGCAGGATACGGCGTCCTCCGCACCCTACGACGTCGTCATCCGCCACGGACGCGTCCTCGACGGCTCGGGCAACCCATGGATCAGCGCCGACGTCGCGATCAGGAACGGCCGCTTCGTCAAGATCGGCGTCATCTCCGAGCGTGGCCGTCAGGAGATCGATGCCACGGGCAAGTACGTCTCGCCCGGTTGGATCGACGTGATGGACCAGTCGGGAGGCGTGCTGCGCCGCAACGGGCTCGCCGAGAACAAGCTGATGATGGGCGTCACGACGGCGATCGGCGGCGAGGGTGGCACGCCGGTCGAGGCGGCGCAGATCCCGTCCTACTTCCGTCAGCTCGAGCAGCAGGGGATCAGCATCAACTTCGGCAGCTACTACAGCGAGACGCAGGCGCGCGTCGCCGTACTCGGCATGTCGGCCCGCGCACCGAACGACGCGGAGCTCGTGCGCATGCGCGCGCTCATGGACACCGCCATGCGTGGCGGCGCGATCGGGATGACCACCGCGCTCATCTACCCGCCCAGCAGCTACGCGACCACGAACGAGCTGGCCGAGGTGGGCAAGGCCGCGGCGAAGTACGGCGGCATCTATGCGAGCCACATCCGTGGCGAGGGCAAGGAGGTCGTGCAGTCCGTCGAGGAGGCGATCGCGGTGGGTGAGCGGGCTGGCATGCCGGTCGAGATCTTCCACCTCAAGGTCGCCTACAAGCCAGGCTGGGGAATCCTCATGGATTCCGTCCGCACGGTCGTCGAGCGTGCACGCGCTCGCGGTGTCGACGTCGCGGCCGACATGTACGTCTACACCGCCGGCGGCACCGGGCTCGAGGCGACGATCCCCAGCTGGGCCTTCGAAGGCGGCAACGACTCGCTGCTCGCCCGTCTCGCCAACCCGGTGATCCGCGCGCGGCTCAAGCGCGAGCAGCAGACCGGCGTCCCCGGCTGGTGGAACATCATCGAGGCCGCCGGCGGCTGGGATGGGATCGTCCTCGCCAATGCGCAGAACCCGGACAACGCGAAGTATACCGGGAAGACCTTGGCGAAGATCGCCGCCGAGATGAAGAAGGAGCCCGCCGACGCGGCCTTCGATCTCGTGGCCCAGGGCAAGGCGCGCGTCATGGCGATCTACTTCATGATGAGCGAGCCGGACATCGAGACCGCACTGCGCTTTCCCTGGACGAGCATCGGCAGCGACGCCGGCGCTGTCGCTCGTGTTGGTGGCGGCGACGACCTCGGCCTGCCACATCCGCGAGCGTTCGGCAACGCGGTGCGCGTGATCGCCAAGTACGTCAAGGAGCGCCACGTCCTCACGCTCGAGGAGGCGGTCCGCAAGATGACTTCGTGGCCAGCGACGCGCATGCGCCTCGCGGGTCGCGGCACGATCAGGGAAGGCAACTGGGCCGACGTCACGATCTTCGACCTCGCGACGCTGCAGGATCGCGCTACCTACGAGCGCCCCACCGAATATCCGAGCGGCATCGAGTGGGTGCTCGTCAACGGCACGATCACGATCGATCACGGCAAGCATACGAACGTCAGGGCGGGGCAGGTGCTCTACGGCCCCGGACGTATCTCCTCCAACTCCACGCACTGATGAATCGGGTCGCGCACCGGACCTTCGCTTCCGTCGCGCTCGGCGCGGCTTTCGCAACCTTCGCCTCCGCCGCCGCGGCGCAGGGCACGCGGCTCCTCCGGCATCCGGCGATCAGCCGCGACCAGATCGCCTTCGAGTATGGCGGTGACCTGTGGACGGTGGGGCGGAGCGGCGGAGCGGCGCACCGCCTCACCTCCACGCCGGACATGGAGACGGATCCGTACTTCTCTCCCGACGGCTCGCTCATCGCCTACAGCCGCGTAGCACCAAGCGGCGCCGCTGACGTCTTCGTCGTGTCGAGCGCGGGCGGCGAGCCGAAGCGGCTCACCTTTCATCCGGGAATGGATCGCGTTCGCGGGTGGACGCCCGATGGCCGGCGCGTTCTCTTCGGCTCGGATCGCGCCGCTGAGCCGCAGGCCTCCTACTTCCGCCTCTACAGCGTGTCCAGAGACGGCGGCGCCGAGGAGGCGCTCCCCATGCCGCGCGCCTTCGCCGGCAGCTACGCGCCGGATGGACGCCGGATCGCCTTCGCCGAGCTCGCGCAGGTGTTCGTCCCCGGATGGTACGAGACCAGCTTCTGGCGGCACTACCGTGGCGGTCGCGTGCAGCCGATCCGCATCATGAACGTCGCGGATCACTCGGTCGAGAAGCTGCCGTGGAAGGACAGCAACGATGCCGACCCCATGTGGGTGGGCAACACGGTCTACTTCCTCTCCGATCGCGACAACACGGCGAACCTCTACTCGTACCGCCTCGACACGCGCGAGCTGAAGCAGCTCACCCACCACTCGGGCGTCGACGTCATGAACGCTTCGGCGACGACCGACGCCATCGTCTACGAGCAGGCGGGCTATCTCCATCTGCTCGACGTCGCCACCGGTACGACGCGCCAGCTCAACGTCGACGTCACAGGCGATTTCCCCTGGGCTGCGCCGCAGTTCAAGAAGGTCTCGTCCATGATCCGCGATGCCGCCCTCTCTCCTACGGGCGCACGCGCGGTATTCGAGGCGCGCGGAGACATCTACACGGTGCCCACTGAGAAGGGCGACGCGCGCAATCTCACTGCGAGCTCCGGCGCGCACGATCGCACGCCTGCCTGGTCGCCCGACGGCGCCCAGCTCGCCTGGCTTTCCGACGCGAGCGGCGAGTACCAACTCATGATCGGCGACCAGCGCGGCACCACGAAGCCGCGCGCCGTCGCGCTCCCCACCGCCGCGTTCTACTCCGACGTGAAGTGGTCTCCCGATGGCCGGCTGGTCAGCGTGGAAGACAACCACCTCAACCTCTGGACCGTCGACGTCGCGAGCGGTCGCGCGACGAGGATCGACACGGACCTGTACTTCACGCCAGGTCGCTCGTTCGACGCGGTGTGGTCGCCGGACTCTCGCTGGATTGCCTACTCCAAGAGCCTGCCGAGCCACCTGCGCGCCATCAGCGTGCACTCGCTCGCCGACGGCAGGACGATGCAGCTGACCGACGGCTTCGCCGACGCCATCTCCCCTGCGTTCGATGCAGGCGGCCGCTACATGTATTTCCTGGCGAGCACGGACTTCGGGCTCCACAGCGGCTGGGTCGAGATGAGCAACCTCGATCACCCGGTGCGACGCTCGGCGTACCTCGTCGTCCTGCGCGCGGATGACCCGTCGCCCCTCCTGCCCGAGTCCAGCGAGGAACCGACGGCGGCGCCGCGAGGCATGCCGCCAGCCATTCCGTCAGCGTCGACGCGCACCGCTGCCACGGCGCCGGCTCCGACTCGCCCCGACACCGGCGTGAAGGCAGAGACGCCGGGCCGCCCCGCCGTGCGCATCGACGAAGCAGGAATTCGCCAGCGCATCATCAGCGTCCCCATCCCGGCGGGTGACCTGGCAAACCTCACCGCAGGCAGTGCGGAGACCTTCTTCTACACCGAGACGACCCCCCAGGCCGGCGGCCCTCCGGCGCAGCGGCTCCAGCGCTTCCAGCTCAAGGACCGCGCGGTCACGACCTTCCTCGAAGGCATCCGCACGTTCAGCCTCTCGTCCGACAAGAAGAAGCTGCTCTACTCCGCGGGCGGCGGAGCGGCCGCGCGGTGGGGAGTCGTCTCCACCGAGCGCGCCGCCAAGGTTGGCGACGGTCTGCTCAACGTCGCTCAGCTCGAGGCGCGCATCGACCCACGCGAGGAGTGGGCCGAGATCTTCAAGGAGGCGTGGCGGTATCAGCGCGACTTCTTCTACGATTCCAAGATGCACGGCGCAGACTGGAATGCCGTATACGCGCGCTACAACGCCCTCGTTCCCTACGTTCGCCATCGCGCCGACCTCGGCTACCTCATGGCGCAGGTCGGCGGCGAGCTCGTGGTGGGCCACTCCTACCTCACGGGCCCAGGCGACGAATCCGCCGAGACGCCGACGGCGGTGGGCCTTCTCGGTGCCGACCTCGCACTCGAGAATGGTCGCTATCGCATCACGCGCATCTTCAACGGCGAGAACTGGAACCCCGAGCTTCGCGCGCCGTTGAGCGCGCCGGGCGTCAAGGTCGCCGTCGGCGACTACGTGCTCGAGGTCAACGGCCATCCGATCACCTCCGCGACGAACATCTACGAGCCGTTCGAGGAGACCGCCGGCAAGCAGACCGTGCTCCGGGTGAGCGGCACCCCCTCCGCCGAGGGATCCCGGTTGATCACCGTCGTCCCGGTCGCGACCGAGGATGGGCTGCGCACGCGCGCCTGGATCGAGGACAACCGGCGCATGGTGGACTCGCTTTCCAAGGGCCGCCTCGGCTACGTCTGGCTCCCCAACACGGGAACCGGCGGCTACACCTCGTTCGTCCGCTACTTCTACGCGCAGCAGAATCGCGAGGGCGTCGTCGTCGACGAGCGCTACAACCACGGCGGCATGGTCGCCGACTTCATCGTCAACGAGCTCAGTCGCAAGCCGCTCGGCGCCTTCGCAGTGCGTGACGGCCTGGTGTCCACCTCCCCAGCCGTCGGCGTCTACGGCCCCAAGGTCATGGTGATCAACGAGTCCGCCGGCTCGGGCGGGGACGCGCTCCCCTTTTACTTCAAGCAGAGCCAGATCGGCCCGCTCGTCGGCACGCGCACCTGGGGCGGGCTGGTCGGCACGACCGGTGTGCCAACCACGATCGACGGCGGCGGCATCACCGCGCCGAGCCTCGCCTTCATCGATATG
>JAYUTY010000392.1:0-3680 GCA_043754875.1 Gemmatimonadota bacterium | reverse complement strand
GAGGGATCCACAGCGCAGCGAGTCGGCCTCGGCGCGCGCTTCTCGACGGTGGACGCATATCTTCGCGGGCGAGCCCGTTACCCGATCGAGGTGTCGCTGACGCATCTCGAGACCATCAGTGGGGGCGTCGGCGAGCCGAAGCTGTTCCGCGATCAGGTCCAGCTGCGTCTCTTCTACCGACTGCTCGGGCGCTGACGATCGGCAGCCCTCCTCGAGCTCTCGCGCACGCCGCTGAGAGTGGTCAGGTCATCCGCGCTTGGAGCGGCGTGGGCCGCGCGCAGGGACCGCAACACGGGCGCCGTCAGTAGACAACGCCGCAGCGCTCTCGAGCAGCTCCCGCGCGTGCGCCCGACTGACCTCGCTCTCGGGATCGCCGCCAAGCATGCGGGCAATCTCCGCGACGCGGTCGTCGCCGACGAGCACCGAGACGTCGGCCGTCGTCACACCGCCACGCGCTCCCTTGCTCACCTGGATGTGGTGATGCCCGCGCGCGGCAATCTGGGGCAGATGCGTGATGGCGAACACCTGGTGATAGGTCGCCACGCGGCGCATCGTCTCCCCGACCTGCAGCCCGACGCGTCCACCGATGCCGGCGTCCACCTCGTCGAAGATCAACGTCGGCACCCGATCCAATCGCGCGAGAATGGTCTTGAGTGCAAGCATGACGCGCGACAGCTCACCGCCTGAAGCGACACGCGCCAGCGGCCGCTCCTCGTGGCCGACATTGAGCGAGACGCGAAACTCGACCGCCTCAGCGCCATCCGGTCCGATCTCGCGAAGAGGGACGAGCACGACATGAAAGCGGCCGTCGCTCATGCCCAGGTCGGGCAGCACCTCGTCGACCGCGCGGCCGAGTCGCTCCGCGGCGGCCGTTCGCTCGCGCGTCAGTGATGCGGCGCGCTCGTCGACGGAAGCACGCGCCTGCCGCTCGCGCTCTTCCAGCGTGCGGAGATCCAGGTCTGCCGATTCGACCAGATCGAGCTCGGCGCGCGCCGAGCGGCCTGTCTCGATCACCTCACCGAAGGTGGCGCCGTACTTCTTGGTCAGCTTGAACAGGAGATCGCGGCGACGACGCACTTCGTCGAGGCGCGCGGGATCCAGCTCCACGGATGACTCGTACTCGACGAGCTCGCGCGAGAGCGCCTCGAGATTGTAGTACGCACTGTCGTAGAGCTCCTGCAGGCGAGCAAGTGACGGGTCCACACGCTGGATCGTGGCGAGCAGCCGCTCCACGGTGCCGAGGCGCTCGAGCACGCCGCCCTCGTCGTCTCCTTCGATCGCCTGCGAGATCCCGCTCGACAGCTCGCGCAGCTCCTCGGCATTCTCGAGACGTCGCGCCTCGTCCTCCAGTCGCACGTCCTCACCTTCGACGAGCTTTGCGCTCTCGATCTCCTGCACGACGTGTCGCAGGTAGTCGGCGCGCTTCTCGGCGTCCGCGCGACGGCGGCGGAGGTCGGCGATGTCGCGTCGCGTCACAGCCAGCGCCTCGTACGCATCGCACACCGCGGCGGCATGCTCCGTCGCGCCGGCGAAGGCGTCGAGGATCCCGCGCTGCGCGTCGCCGTCGAGCAGCGTCTGCGCCTCGTGCTGCCCGTGCACGTTGACGAGCAGTCGCCCGATCTCGGCGAGGATTCCCGCGCTCACTGTGGTGCCGTTCACCCAGGCGCGCGCGCGACCAGCCGCGGCGATCTCGCGCTTGAGCACCACGAGCGGCTCCTCGGCATCGATGCCCCGCTCGTCGAGCAGCGTGGCGATCTCCGGGCGGTCCGAGACGTCGAACACGCCCTCGACCGTGGCGCGATCGGCACCTGTGCGAATGAGATCGACGTTCGCCCGCTCTCCGAGGAGCAAGCCGAGCGCGCCGACGATGATCGACTTGCCGGCACCGGTCTCGCCGCTGAGCACGTTGAAGCCACGCGCCAAGGGAAGGGAGAGCGATTCGATGATCGCGAAGTTCCTGATGCGCAGCTCGGTCAGCATCGCGTCTTGCGCTCGTCTCGATCGGGAAGTCCGCCCCACTGCAACTTCTCGCGCATCGTGGAGAAGAAGCTGTGACTGGAGAAGCGCACGATGGGCACGGGCGCCGAGGAGCGGCGCACGACGAGCATCTCTCCGGTGGCGAAGGTCGCGCCCACCTGCCCGTCCACCGTCACCAGAAGCTCGCTCGGGCCATCTTCCACGCGCACCGTGATCTCGGCGGTGGGGGGGAGAACGAGGGGCCGCAGCGCGAGCGTGTGCGCGCTCACCGGGGTGATGAGGATCGTCTCGAGTGTCGGAAAGACGATCGGTCCGCCTGCGGAAAGGCTGTAGGCGGTGGAGCCCGTGGGCGTCGAGAGCACGATGCCGTCGGCGGAATAATGCGCCACCGTCTCGCCATTGGCCTCCACCCAGATCGTGACCACGCGTGCGAAGCCGCCCTTGTGCAGCACGACGTCATTCAGGGCGCGCCAGCGGGCCTTGGTCGTGCCGTCGGCGTTGATGACGCGAGCATCGAGCGTCATCCGTGGCTCGACGACGTACTCGTTCGCCGCGAAGCGGCGCAGCGCATCTTCCAGCCCGTCGGCAGGGCAGCAGGTGAGGAAGCCGAGCCGTCCGAGATTGACACCGAGGATCGGCACGGTGCCGTCCTGGACGATGCGCGCGGCGCGGAGCAGCGTGCCATCGCCACCCAGCGTGAGCATCGCGTCCACCGCATCGGACGCGATCGCAACGGCACCCTCGCCCGCGATCTCGAGCAGCGCTTCCTCATACGAGAGCTGGAGTCGCAGGACGGGTGCGAGGCGTCGCAGCGTCGCCAGGACGTCGGGCAGGCCAACGTAGCCGAGGTGCCCGACGACGCCTAGTCGGATCACCCGGTGAGCGCCTCGCTCTCGTGCAGCGCGCGCACGCGCTCCGCGATTCCGTTTGCGTCGAGCCCGAGCGACGAGAGCTGCTTGGCGCGCGACGCCGCGTAGACGATCCGATCGGGCACCCCGTGCGTGTGCACGCGCACGGAGGGCTCCTGCCGCTCGATCACGGTGCTCATGAACGCGCCGAAGCCGTTCACCACCGTGCCCTCCTCGACAACGAGAATCTGGCGGTGGTGCGTAAGGATCGCCGCGAGTGTCACCTGATCGTACGGCTTGAGGTAGCGGCAATTGACGACCGTGACCTCCAGACCTTCGGCGGCGAGCATCTCGGCTGCGGCGAGCGAGGTGTTCACCATCGTGCCGACGGCGAGGATCGCGACTTCATGGCCCTGGCGAAGGACCTCCCACGTCGCGTGCGCGACGGGCGCGATCTCCGAGATGTCGGGAACGAGCGCGGGCACCACGTCGCGCGGGTAGCGCAGTGAGAATGGGCCGTCCTCGTGCTCGATACCGGAGCGAAGCAGCGCGAGCATCTCGACACCATCCTTCGGCGCCGTGACCGTCATGTTCGGCACAGCGAGCATGTAGGCGATGTCGTACAGGCCCGCGTGCGTCTCGCCATCCTCACCCACCAGACCGGCGCGATCCATCGCGAACACGACCGGCAGGGACTGGATCGCGCAGTCGTGGATGATGTTGTCGTAGCCGCGCTGCAGGAAGGTCGAGTAGATGGCGCAGACGGGACGGAGGCCGCGCGTCGCCAGGCCGGCGGCAAAGGTGACGGCGTGTCCCTCGGCGATGCCTACGTCGAAGAAGCGCTCGGGATGAGCC
>JAYUTY010000391.1:0-10696 GCA_043754875.1 Gemmatimonadota bacterium | reverse complement strand
TTACTTCACTCACCAGCTTCACCAGTGAGCTCTTGGCGTCGCCGAACAGCATGCTCGTCGCGGGGGCGTGGAAGAGCGCGTTCTCGATACCGGCGAAGCCCGCCGCCATGCCGCGTTTGAGCACGATGACGCTCTTCGCCTTGTCCGCGTCGAGGATCGGCATGCCGTAGATGGGCGACGACTTGTCGGTGCGCGCCGCCGGGTTCACGACGTCGTTCGCACCGATCACGAGCGCCACGTCCGTCTGCGGGAACTCGCCGTTGATCTCCTCCATGTCGTACAGGCGGTCGTATGGCACGTTCGCTTCGGCGAGCAGCACGTTCATGTGTCCCGGCATCCGCCCAGCCACCGGATGGATCGCGTACTTCACCTCGCCGCCGCGCTTCTCGATCAGCTCGGCCAGCTCGCGCACGGTGTGCTGCGCCTGCGCCACCGCCATCCCGTAGCCCGGGATGATGATGACGCGCTGCGCGTACGCGAGCTGGATCGCCGCGTCCTCCGCGGAGATCGAGCGTACCGGGAGCGCGGAACCCGCAACGGCGGCCGCCGTCTCCCCACCGCCACCGAACGCGCCGAACAGCACGTTGGCGAACGAGCGGTTCATCGCCTTGCTCATCAGGATCGCGAGCAGGAATCCCGAGGCGCCGTCGAGCGCACCGCAGATGACGAGGATGCTGTTGCCGAGCGCGAAGCCGGTCGCCGCGGCAGCGAGTCCGCAGTACGAGTTGAGCAGCGCGACCACGACGGGCATGTCCGCCCCGCCGATGGGGATCACCATCAGCACGCCGAGCAGCGCCGACAACGCCACCATCCCGTAGAACGCCACGCTGTTGGCCGGGTTCACGATGACGGTGATGAGCAGCACGACGGCGATCGCCGACAGCGCGAAGTTGACGAGGTTCTGCCCCTTGAACGTCATCGGCTGCCCCGGCAGCCACTCCTGGAGCTTGCCGAAGGCGACGAGCGCACCCGTCACCGTGAGGGAGCCAAGGAGCACCTCGAAGCCGATCGCCGCCATGCGCGCCGACTCGATCGATCCTTCGCCGCCATGGAACACCGTGTGGTACTCGGCCACGCCCACGAGTGTCGCCGCGAGCGCGCCGAAGCTGAGCGACATCGCGATGCGCTGCGGGAGCGCCGTCGTGGGCACCCACATGCCGAGCGGGTAGCCGATCAGCGCGCCGAGCACGAGGCCGGCGGCGATCCACCGGTAGTCGACGATGGCGTGGTTGATCAGCGTGCCGCAGAGCGCGAGCACCATCCCGATGGCGGCCTGCTGCATGCCGCGCCGCGCGTTCTCGGGGCGCGTGAGGCTGCGCAGCCCCATGATGAAGAGGACGGACGCGGCGAGATAGCTGAGTTGTGTGATCGTGTCGCGATTCATCGCTTATGCGGCCGGCGAATCGGACTTCTTCGCGGCCGGCACATCGCGCTTGAACATCTTCAGCATGCGGTCCGTGATCAGGAAGCCGCCGACGACGTTGGTCGTGGCGCAGACCACGGCGATGAAGCCGAGCATCGTCGCGGTCTGGCTGTGCCGCGATCCCGCGGCGACCATCGAGCCCACGAGCGAGATGCCCGAGATCGCGTTCGTCGCCGACATGAGTGGCGTGTGCAGCAGCGGCGGCACCTTCGTGATCACCATGAAGCCAACGAAGCCGGCGAGGACGAAGATGTAGAGCTCGAGAATCAGCATCAGTACGTCAGGAGGTTGCGGGGAAGACGACCTGCCCGTCGCGCACGACGGTCATCGCGGCGGCGATCTCGTCGTCTGCGTCGAGCACGAGCGCGCCGTCCTTCGTGAACTGCGTGACGAGCGCGAGGATGTTCTTGGCGAACATCTGGCTCGCGTGAAAGGGAACGGTCGCCGCCACGTTGGTGACGCCCATGATCGAGACGCCGTTGTGCTGCACGGTCTCGCCAGCGCGCGTCAGCTCGCAGTTGCCCCCCGATTCGGCGGCAAGGTCCACGATCACCGAGCCGGCCTTCATGCCGTCCACCATCTCTGCGGTGATCAGCCGCGGCGCGCTGCGGCCGGGGATCTGCGCCGTGGTGACGACGAGATCCATGTCCTTGATGTGCGCGGTGAGCGCGTTGCGCGTGCGCTGTGCGTCGTCCTCGCTCTGCGCCCGCGCGTAGCCGCCCGACGTCTCGGCCGCGGCCGTCACCAGCTCCGTCGCCACGAAGGCGGCGCCAAGGGACTGCACCTGCTCGCGCGCGGCCGGTCGCACGTCGAACGCGGAGACCACGCCGCCGAGGCGCCGCGCCGTGGCAATCGCCTGGAGGCCGGCGACGCCGGCGCCGATGACGAACACGCGCGCCGGCGACACGTTGCCCGCCGCGGTGGTGAGCATGGGGAGAAACTTGGGCAGCGCGGAGGCGCCGATCAGCACGGCCTTGTAGCCGGCCACCGTGCTCTGCGACGACAGGACGTCCATCGACTGCGCGCGCGTGATGCGCGGCACGAGCTCCAGCGCGAGGGCGGTGATGCGCCGCGCGGCCAGCCGTTCCAGGAGCGGCCGGTTGCGCGCGGGGACCAGCAGGGCGAGCATCGCCGTCCCCTCCGGCAGCAGCGCCACTTCGGCCTCGGAGGGCGGCTGCACGCGGCAGACGAGGGCCGCGCCGTCGTAGAGTGTGCCGGGATCGGCGATGACGGCGCCCGCGGCGGTGTAGCCGGAGTCGGGAAAGCCGGCGCGAGTGCCGGCGCCGGCCTGGATTCGCACCTCGTGGCCTGCCTTCACCAGTCGTGCGACGCTGTCGGGGGTGACGGCGACACGATGTTCGCCGGGTGCTGTCTCGAGAGGAACGGCAAGTCGCATGCGGAGAAAATCTCGTCCGGCCCGCAGCCGCGCTAGGTGGCGAGCTCGGGTTCCGTACGGTTCCGGGGCTGGCCGGCCACCGGACCAACTATCGCGAGTCTTCCGCGGTAAGGCACTTGCAAGGCAGACGCTGCCGGCGATCCCGGCGACCTTCGGGTGCTCATCGGTTGCGCATGGTTTCTCATTTTCTTCTGACGTCTGCCCGCCCGAACCGTACTATTCCGACATGCGGCATCTCTCCAGACTGGCTCTTGCGGCACTCCTCGCTGGCTGCGCATCGGGCGCTCGTGGCCCGGCCGTCGTGACCGCGCCGAGCGCAGTCGTCGCATCCGCGCCGCCAGCGACGTTCGTCCGCTCCACCGCCGAGTCGCGGACGACGCGCGTCGTCGAGGTGCGTGAGGGGTTGTCGCACCCGCAGGCGATGCGACTCCTCACGGATGCCCTCGGGCAGCGCTACACGGTGGAGGCGCAGGATCCACGCGCCGGATTTGCGATGACGGCCTGGCAGGCCACACTCGTGCACGAGGGGGTGCCGGACCTCCGCTACCGCACCCGGATCACGGCGCGCTTCCTGGGAGAGGACTGGCGGCGCCTGCAGCTGCACGGCGAGGCGAACTGGGCGCGCGGCGATGAATGGGACGTGGGTTTCGATTCGGCGCAGCTGGACAGCGCGGTCGCCGACCTGCGCGCGAAGCTGGGCCGCCGTCCCTAGCTACCGCAGGTTGACGATCCGCCAGCCGTTGTCCCGCTTGGCCAGCTCGGCGTGCTGCTGCAGCTTGACGCTCGCCGACTGCTTCGAGTCCTTGTAGTCGTAGACGACGCTGAGCGTGAACTCCGCCTGCGCGCTCCCGGGACCGGTGATGTTCACACTGCTCCGCTGCACCTTGGCCTCGATGCGCTCGGTCTTCTCGAAGTTGCGCTGCCACGACGCGAGCTGATCGGACGTCACCCCCGGATAGGCCAATCGCAACTGCGCCGGATCACGGCTGGCGATCGCGCGTGCGTATTCCTGAATGGCTCCACCGGCGCCGCCCGCCAGGCGCACGATACTGTCCTGCGCCTGCTTCTTGAGCTGCTTCTCACGCGTGCGCGCCGAATCGACCATCAGGATGGTGTTCGTCACCGGCGCGAGCGAATCGCGCGGCGGCATCGCGTTCCTGGCCGCCATGAGCACACTGTCCTTCACGAAGCTCTTGCGACGCTCGGCGGCGAGGCTGTCCTCCCTGCCGCGAATGGCGAGCGCCCCTCCGATGGCGACGATGGCGAGGCCTGCCAGCAGGTATGGGGTGCGCCGTCGCGGTGGTCGCTTCGCAACGCGCGTGACCTTGGTCGACGGCCGCGCCATCGTCTCGATGGAGACGGTGGGCATGCTGCGAGGGGTGTGCATCGGCGGCGTGGGCCCGAGACCGGCGCGGCGCACGTGCGTGCCAGCCAGCGCGTCGCGCACCTCGGCGGCCGAACCGTAGCGGTCGCCCGGCGTGCGCGCGAGCAGCCGTGCCTCGATCCGGTCGATGGCATCGGGGAGGCCAGGATCCACCGTCTGCAGATGCGGCGCGTCTTCGGACAGACGCCGCTTGATCATCTGCTCTCGCGTCGGCGCGTCGAACGGCGGCAGGGCGGTGAGCATCAGGTGCAGGATGCATCCGAGCGCGTACAGGTCGCTCCGCGCGTCGATCGGATCCCCGAGGAGCTGCTCGGGGCTCATGAACTCCGGTGTGCCGATCACGAGGCCGGTGCGCGTGAGCGCGTCACCCGTTGTGTCCTGGATCGCCTTGGCGATGCCGAAGTCGACGACCTTCACGACCTCACGCCCCGCCTTGGTGCGCATGACGAGGATGTTGTCGGGCTTGAGATCGCGATGGATGATCCCCAGCTCGTGCGCCGCCCCGAGCCCGTCGGCGATCTGGCGCGCGATGTCCACGGCGCGCTCGATGGTGAAGGGCGCCTCGCGCGCGAGCAGGCGAGAGAGCGGCTCGCCATCCACGTACTCCATCACCAGGTAGACCAGGCCGTCGCTCTCGCCGTAGTCGAAGACGGCGGCGACGTTGGGATGGATGATGCGCGCCGCATTGGACGCTTCGCGCGCGAACCGCGCCGCCGACTCGGCGTCGTTCACCAGGGCGGGGCTCATCACCTTGATGGCGCACTGGCGGTTCATCTTCACGTGCTCGCCCAGATAGACGCGCCCCATTCCCCCTTCGCCGATCAGCTTGAGGATGTGGTAGCGGTCGGCGAGCACCCGTCCCACGACCGAGTCCGATCCCTTGGGGCGCAGCGCGGTGCCGTCGGCCGGGCAGAAGCGGGCGGCCGTCTCGTACTCGGTGCCGCACTGCGGGCACACCTTGAGCACGGCGACGCTGGCGCTGGCGGCCATGGATGGCTGCCTCGCGAGCAGCCCCGAGCCCAGGCCGCTCGTCGCAAGCGCGAGCGCTTCGGCTTCACGCATCGCCTGCTCCTCCGTCGTCATGTTCGACGAAGGCGCCTGCGCATCGGCGGGACGGTCGGAGACGTCGTCGGAGGGGTCGGCGGCCATGCCGTAGAGTACGCGGCAGACCCCTGATGGCGTAAGGCCGGAGGAGTGAAAAAGGAGCGGCCCACCGCCTCGTGCCGCGGTGGGCCGCTCCTCGCTCGGCATGCCGTACTGGCGGCGCTACGGCGTCGCCCGGTCGCGGCGAAGCTCGCGGCGATCGCGCTGCTTCTCCGCCCCATCGCGACGGTATTCGACCTTGTCGCTGGCGAGCTCGCGTGCGTCGTGGCGGATCTCGCGATGGTCGCCCTTCAGCTCGCGTGCATCGCCCCGGAGCTCGTGGCGGTCGGCGACGCGGCCTCGCGTGTCCTGATGGAGCTCGCGCCGGTCGCGCCGGAGCTCGCGATGATGCGCCGAATCGGAAGCGCTCTGTGCGCCGGCCGAGGGTGAGGCCGCGAGGACGAGCGCGGAACCGGCGAGGACGAATCTGAGTGTGGACACGATGCCTCCTGATGAACGAGGGGTTCGGTCGATCGTGGCTGGAGAGTGCAGCCATCGACGCGGGGCCCTCGCGTCGTCATGGAGGAGACGACATGGGCGCGAGATCGTTAAATCAGATGGGCGAGTCGCGGCGCACCGCGATGTCGCGCGAGAGCGTCAGGCGCAGCGCGCTGCCGGCCGGAAGGCAGGCGTTGGTGGACTCCGACGACTTCGCCGCCGCAGTTCCCGCCGCCGCGCCAGCCGCTGCACCGATCACCGTGGCCTTGGTGCTCCGACCGAGGATGCGGCCGAGCACCGCGCCAGCAACCGCGCCGCCGATCACCTTGGTGCGGTCGTTGCCCGACGAGGCACGCACCGTCTCCAGCGGCGAGAGCGTGGCGACGTCCCCGGCGGCTGGGTAGGGCTCGCCGCTGATGTCGATCTCCCGCACCCTCAACTCGAACCGGCTGGACTCGACCGGGTCGGCACGATCGATGGCCGCCACCTCGAGCACCACGGTGGCGCCGGCGGGAATCATCGCGCCATTACTCCCCAACGTCGCGGCGGAGGTGGTGGCGGTGAACTTGTCGCCGGGGAGCGCGCTGCCGGTGCAGACGCGCCCATTCGTCACCATTCCGACCCGGGAGCCGGCGCCGATCGTGCCGCCCGACGGTGCGGGCGACGGTGCGGGCGACGGCGCGGGCGAGGGCGCGGGCGAGGGAACCGGTGCCGGAACGGGCGCGGGCGCGGTGGCGACCGGCTGTGGCGGCGCTTCACGCGGCGTGCGCTGCACGGGCGCGGGTGGTGTCTGGCGACGTGGGCTCGGACGCGGTGTCCGTGCCGAGGCGCGCGGCGGCTCCGGACGCGGCGTGGGGGCTCCTTTGGCCCGGCTCGCCGGCGCAGCGCCGCCGATCGGCGCGTCGTTGAAGACGGAGGGCAGGTCGCCCGGGCGTTGCGCCATCGCAAGGTCCTGCTCGAGCGCAGAATCAGGGGTCACCGCCGGAGCACTGCGGTCTCGGCAGCCGGCGAGGAGCATCAGGGCGAGGGCGAGAGCAGCGGTGCGGGCGCAGCGTGGAACGGAGGGCATGAGGTGGTCCGAGGTCGTCACGAGAGGCACCGCGAGTGGGGCTCGGGAAAAGGTACCCCCGCATCTGGTGTTCGTTCGAGCCGTGCTCGACCGCAGCATCGGAGGGCGCCCGATCACCACGTCCAGCTCACGAGGCCACGAACAGCTCGGTCTGGGGAAGGGCCGGCTCCACCCGATCCCGCACCCGGCTCGCGATGAAATCGATCGCCAGCGGGTCGGCCACGAGATCGTAGTCGCGTACGTCGAGGCTCAGCACGGGGCAGTGGCGGAACCCCGTGATCCAGCGTTCGTACCGCGCGTGCAGCGTCGCCCAGTAGGATTCGTCCGCATCCTTCTCGAGGGGGCGTCCGCGCATCCTGATCCGGCCGATGATGACGTCGAGTGGGGCGTGCAGGTACACGAGCAATCGGGGCGGCCGGGCGGCAGGAGAGTGGAGCAGTTCCACGTAGAGGCGCCGGTAGAGCTCCCACTCGAGCGGCGACATCACGCCATCCTCGAAGTGGCCACGCGCGAAGATCTCGGCGTCCTCGTACCAGGTGCGGTCGAGCACCCAGCTGCCGCCGGCGCCGCGAATGCGCCGCATGCTCTCGAAGCGCGTGGCGAGGAAGTGGAGCTGGAGCGGGAGCGCGAACGCCCGTCGCGCCGCCAGCCCCCCTCCATAGAACCTGTCGAGCCACGGATTCGCGTCGTCCACGCTCTCGAGGGCGTGCTGGAGCCCGAAGCGCGCGGCGAGGGCGCGCGTGAGCGTGCTCTTGCCCGACCCGACCATTCCCGCGATTCCGATCAACATCCCGAAAGCTACATACGGGCCGGAGCGTGGCGGAGGACGTGGCCGCCCGCTCGCGGCAGCCTTACGGCACCGTGACGACGGCCTGCTGCCAGCCGGTGTGATCCATGTCTTCCTGGATCAGCTTGTCCAGATCCACGAGGACTGCACCACCCACCAGCTTGACCGCGTACCGATCCATGCTGCGCGTGGCGCGTCCTTCGATGAAAGTGCCGTCCGCCCGATAGCGCGACTTGTGCTTGGGGCACTGGAACCGGTTGTCCGCAGCCTCCCAGCGCAGCGCGGTGTTCTGGTGCGGGCAGGAGAGCGCGAAGGCATACACGCTGTGTCCGGAGCGTGCGAGGATGACCTCCGAGTCCCGGTCGATCTGGACTCCGTCCGCCGTGGGGACGGCGTAGCTGCGCTGCGCGCCGCGCGCCTCGAGTGCGCCGATCCAGCGCAGCGGCATCGCGCTCGCGCCCATCGGCGCGAGGCCGAGTGCCGCGAGGGCGGCCGCGCTCGCCCGGAGTGCGTCGAGCACGAAGTCGCGGCGCGAGCTGAGCGGGCAACCGCCGGCACATGCCTCGTCGCTCGTCGCAGCGGATGCATTCGATGGGTGCGTCATGGTGCGGATCTCATCGGTCGGGGTGCGCCTGTCAGCCAGTCAGGCGTACGTCGTGAGTACGACTCCCGCCAACGTGGTCGCGATCCAGAGCACCGCGCTCGCGATCGCCAGCGTCCGCAGCCGCCCCCAGAGGGCGTCGTCGTCGCCTCGGGCAGCCATCGCGCGCTCGGTCCGGGTCATCATGAACCCGTTCGCGAGCAGGGCGGCCACGAGCGCCAACTTCACCCAGAAGACGGGCGACGGAAGAAAGGTGTCCACGTCGGACAGGAACAGCAGTACCCCACTGACAAACGAGAGTGCGAGTCCCCCTACGACGAGCCGGTGCGTGCCCGCGAGCTCGACCAGCTGCCGCGAGCGCTCGGGACTCGTGGCGCGCGCAGCGCGCAGCGTCGCGCGATCCGCCGTCCACGCCGTGCCGGCAGCAAGGATCAGCGGCACCAGGTGCAGGAAGGTGACCGTGGCCGAGACGGCCTTGGAGTGCGCGTACAGCTTGGACCATGGCTCGGCGAGCGCGGCCAGCGCGCTTCCGCCTTCGTCGGCGGCTTTCAGAAGTGCCATCAGCATCGCGTCGGTCGATTTCCGGAGCGGGAAGGGTGCGGCAAGAGGAAAAGTAGTGTCGAACACGGGCGTTGCGAGCCGGATGCCAGACGCGTCATACGATGCGCCCGCTCGCATCCGTGTGGTAGCGGCGAATGCCAGCTCCGCGCCCTCCCCTCGACGAGACCATGCTCCCACCACAGTCGGTTCAGCTGTCCGACGCCGGTGAAGTGGTGGCTGCGCCGCGCGGCCTCAGCGTCCAGTTCCGGCTGCTCCTGCTCGTCGCCGCGGCCGCGCTCCCGCCATTGCTCTTCTCGATCCATCAGACGCGCGCCGCCGAGCGCATGGAGCGCGCGAGCGCCGAGCAGCGCGCGCTGCAGCTCGCGCGTCGCATCGCGACCCGGGTGGACGATCACATCAACACCGTCGACGCCCTGCTCGTGGCGCTGAGCCGCACCGTGCACCCCGATGTGCGGGAGGTGAAGCACAACGACTCGCTGCTCAAGTCGGTGAGCCGCGATCTCGGTGTTCGCTTCCTCAACCTCTCGGTCGCCGACGCCAGCGGACGCGTCGTCGGGCTGTCCAACGAGGGCGGGACGGCGACCACTCCGATGCTCGTCAACGACCGCAAGTACTTCCGCGACGCGATCGCCAATCGCGGACTGGGTATCGGCGAGCCGATGACCGGACGCGTGAGCAACGCGTACGCGATTGCGCTGGGTCGCGCGATCGTCGACCCGCGCGGCCAGGTGCAGGGGGTCATGGTCGCCTCCACGCTGCTCGAGCAGCTCCGGGTCATCCTCATCCCGGCCGACCTGCCAGCCGGCGCCGTCGTCACCCTGCTCGACGCGAACGGCATGGTGCTGGCGCGCTCGAAGGACGCGGAGAAGTGGGCAGGGCGCGACATCAGCAACCTGACGTCCACCCGCTCGACGTTGAAGGCGCGTGAGGGAGTACGCGAGGTCGCTGGAGTGGACGGCATCATGCGGCTGTCGGGATTCTCGACGGCCACGCGGGTGCCGTGGCTCGTCTACGTCGGCATTCCGAGCGCGGTGGCGCTGCAGGAGGTCAGCACGCAGGAGCGCGATGCACGCCTGCTGGGCATCGCCTCCTTCACCATCAGCCTGCTGCTCGCCTGGCTGCTCGCCCGCGGCATCGCCAATCCCGTTCGAGCCCTCACTGCCGACGCCAACGCCTTCGCGGCTGGCGACCTCGCCCACCGGACGCAGATCAGGGCCGATGGCGAGGTCGGCACGCTCGCCACGACGTTCAATCGGATGGCCGACGCCCTGCAGCGTCGCAGCGAGGAGCTGGGCAAGAGCGAGACGCGCTATCGCAGCCTGTTCGACACGTTGCCGCTGCCGATGTGGGTATACGACTGCGAGACGCTCCGCCTTCTCGCCGTCAATCAGGCGGCCATCACGCGCTACGGCTACTCGCACGAGGAGTTCCTGTCGATGCGCGTCACGGAGCTGCGCTCGCCCGACGAAGCCGCGCGATTTCTCTCTCTGCCGACGTCGGACGGCGCCGTGCGCGAGGAGAGCTGGCAGCACATGACCAGGTCCGGCGCGACGCTGCAGGTCGAGATCAACGCCGACGCCCTGAACTATGGCGATCGGCCCGCCCGGCTCGTCGTCGCCAACGACGTGACGATCCGCCGGCAGACCGAGGCGGCGCTGCGGGCTTCGCAGGAGCAGCTCCGCCAGTCCCAGAAGATGGAGGCGGTGGGCAGTCTCGCCGGCGGCATCGCCCATGACTTCAACAATCTGCTCACCGCCATCCTGGGCTACTGCGATCTCGCGCTCGACGGCATCCCGGCGGGGAGCATGGCGAGCAGCGACGTCGAGGAGATCCGGCGGGCGGCCAACCGCGCCGCCGAGCTGACGCATCAACTGCTCGCGTTCAGCCGCCGCCA
>JAYUTY010000390.1:0-3705 GCA_043754875.1 Gemmatimonadota bacterium | reverse complement strand
CGCATGACTCGCAGGAGAGCACCACCGGGTGCGGACCGGAGATGCCGGTCATGCGATGAGCCCGGAGCAGAGGGACACACGCTGGGAGAACACCATGGCAGTCAAGATTCGCCTTCGCCGCGTCGGTCGGAAGAAGGCCCCCATGTACCGTATCGTCATCGCCGACTCGAAGAGCCCGCGCGATGGCAAGTTCATCGAGATCGTCGGTCAGTATCAGCCCCGCACGGGCGAGCTGGCACTCAATCTCAACACCGAGCGTGTGAACTACTGGATGAACGTCGGCGCGCAGCCGACCGACACCGTTCGCTCCCTGCTCCGGAAGGCCGGTGTGCTCAAGCAGCGTCACGAGACGCGGCTCGCCGCGAAGCTGAACGCGAGCGCGGTCCCGCTCGCCGAGCCGGCGGCCGAAGCGTAACAGCTCCGCCGCCATGACGTCGCCCGCATTCATCATCGTCGGGCGGGTCCGCAAGGCACACGGCATCCGCGGCGAAGTCGTCGTGGAGATGCTCACTGACGCGCCGGACGCTGTCTTTGCGTCCGGCCGTCGTGTTTTCGCCGGGAACACCGCCGGGGACCTCGCTCCGAAATCGCTCGAGCTCCACATCGAGACGGCCCGCCCCTTGAACGAGGGGCTGCTCGTCTCGTTCACGGAGATCGCCGACCGCACCGCGGCCGAGCTGTGGCGCGGCCGCTACCTCCTCCTGCCCGACAGCGAGCTTCCGGCGCCGAGCGAGGACGAGGTCTACGTCCACGAGCTGCTCGGCATGCGCGTCCAGCTCGAGTCGGGAGAGCTCGTGGGCGAGGTGGTCGACACCTACGAGCTGCCGCAGGGCTTGGCGATCGACGTCCGCCGCGCTCCCCCGCGCGACGGTGAGACGGTGCTCCTCCTCTTCGACGACCAGACGGTCGCCTCGGTGGACCGCGCGTCGCGCGTGGTGGTCGTGACGCCGCCGGAAGGGCTGCTCGAGTGAAGCGGCGCTCGTGAAGATCAACATCGTCACGATCTTCCCGGACTTCTTCGCGCCGCTGGCCCTCAGCATTCCGTCGCGCGCGGCGGCCGCAGGCTCGGTGACCTTCAACGTCGTGGACCTCAGGAGCTTCACGCACGATCGCCACCGGACGGTGGACGATTCCCCCTATGGCGGCGGGCCCGGCATGGTGATGAAGCCGGAGCCGTTCTTCGAGGCGGTCGAGGCGCTCGGCGCCACGGCACCGATCGTCCTGATGAGCGCTCGCGGCCGGCACTTCGTCCAGGCGGACGCCATCCGGTTCGCGGCGGGAGACGAGCTCACCTTCCTCTGCGGGCACTACAAGGACGTGGATCAGCGCGTCGCCGACCATCTTGCCACGGAGGAGCTCTCACTCGGCGACTTCGTCCTCACGGGCGGCGAGCCGGCGGCTCTGGCGATGATCGACGCGACGGTCAGACTGCTGCCCGGCGCGATGAGCGATCAGGAGAGCGCCTACTCGGATTCGTTCTGGCAGCGCGGGCTGAGTGCGCCGTCCTACACACGGCCGCCGGAGTACCGCGGCCTTTCCGTGCCCGAGATACTGCTGTCCGGGGACCACGCCAGGATTGCGGCATGGCGGGTAGCCGAAGGCGAGAGACTCACTAAAGAGCGCAAGGGCCGCTGAGGTACCGGGGTGGCCAACGGCCACTGCAGTAATGGGTGGCCACGGCCACTGCAGTAATGGGTAGCTACGTATGACACGGTACTCGGAATGGCAGACTGCTCCCTAGAATGCTTGGCCGGATCACGCGGGCGACTGGCTGCCGGGCCACGACTGGCAGCAACGGCATCGGCCGTCAGACAGCGTCGGAGAAGCGGCACCGCCCTCGTCCAGACACAGCCCCGCATTCTAGGGGCCGTCATGCCATTCCGGGTACCGTGTCATACGTAGTTACCCGTGTACTGCAGCGGCAGTTCAGCACTGAGGACCGCAGTCCCAGTTGATTCCAAGCCTGGCATCGGCTAACTTGACCGTTCTCTATCAGTTAAGCCTCAACCCGGGCAATCGCCCCGAGCGTCATATGCATGCCTTCATCGAGACCCAGAAAGAGTGGATGCGCACCGACCTCCCGCCGTTCCGCGCCGGTGACACGGTGCGCGTGAACGTGCGCGTGAAGGAAGGGGACAAGGAGCGCGTCCAGGCGTTCGAAGGCGTCTGCATCGCGCGGCGTGGCAGCGGAGTCAGCGCCACCTTCACCGTGCGCAAGATCTCCAACAGCGTCGGCGTCGAGCGCATCTTCCCGCTGCACAGCCCAATGCTCGCCGAGATCAAGGTCGTGCGCCGTGGCCGCGTGCGCCGCGCGAAGCTCTACTACCTGCGTCACCTGACGGGCAAGGCGACGCGCATCAAGGAGATGAAGGTTCGTACCTCCACGCAGGGCGCGTCCGCCGCGCAGTAGCAGTCCGACAGCGGCGCGGTCGTGCCGCGCGGCGGTGGGCGGTGGAGTGCGCTCGAGCGCACGTTGCGCCAGACGCGCGGACCGCTCCTCGCCGGAGTCGATGAAGTAGGACGGGGCCCGCTCGCGGGCCCCGTCGTCGCATGTGCCGTCGTCATGCCGCCCGACGCCCGCGCGATCCGCGGTGTGGATGACTCCAAGGCGCTCGACCGCGCCCAGCGCGAGCGACTCGCGACGCGGATCCTGGAACGCGCCCTCGCCGTCGGTATCGGCGCGGCGAGCGTGGCCGAGATTGATCGGCTCAACATCTATCACGCATCGGTTCTCGCGATGCGCCGCGCTGTGCACCGGCTGATGCTGCGCCCGGATCACCTCGTCATCGACGGCAACCCCATCCGCTCGCTTGGCCTCGAGCACACCGCCGTGGTCGGCGGCGATGCCTGCTGCCATTCCATCGCGTGTGCATCGATCGTCGCCAAGGTGACGCGCGACCGGATCATGCGCGCACTGGCGCGCCGGCATCCCTACTACCGCTGGGAGACGAACGTCGGCTACGGCACGGCCGACCATTGCGCGGGGCTGTCGACATTTGGAGTGACCGCGCATCACCGCCGCTCATTCGGTCCGGTTCGCGCGTTGCTCCTAGGCACAGCCGCGCCAGTGGCTCGGCTCGCAGATCAACCTGCTGATGCGCCGGCCGAGCCGCTGGTCGAGCCAACGGGGGAGTCGCCCGCCGAGATGCCGGCCGAGACGCCCGCGAGGGCTGACGGAGATCAGCGCGAGCTCCTGAGCCAGAGCATGATCGTGCCACACTGCGCGCCGGTCCCGCCATACTCCACCGGCGTCGACGACGGACCGGCGTAGAACTCCACCGCCTCGAGCCGGCTCGAGTCGTACATGCTGAGGTCCGGGACAGCGTCGCGAGTGACGCCGGGTGCCCACAGTCGCACCCCATCGACGATGACCTGGGCATAGCAGGCGCGCGGGCTCCGTGGATCGGTCGGATCGGCCGGCGGGGCAGGGGACGCCAGCTCCGACGGGCCGCGGCTCGAGGCGAGCAGCGTGGCACCAGTCCGGCCATATCGAATCAGTCTCGTTCCCGAGACACGACGCGCGAGTAGATCACTGACGGCTACCCCGCGCGCCGAGTCCAACTCGGCGCGCAGGATCACCGTCCCGCTTCCACCCGCGTGCCGTTGGGCTCTGGCCAGCGCGAAGACATTGCGCGCCGAGTCGCCTCGCACCACCACGTTGGAGAGCAGCTGCGGAGTTGGCGAGAGCAGAAAATGGAGCTCCGC
>JAYUTY010000389.1:0-3710 GCA_043754875.1 Gemmatimonadota bacterium | reverse complement strand
CCGCGGCGGACCGGATCCTCGAGCACGACGTGCGCGTAGGAGAGTGGCGTGTGTGCGAGCCCCGTCGTGATCAGGCGCCACGACCGGCCGAAGTCGGTGGTCCTGTAGACCCATGGATCACGGTTGTTCGCCTGGTGTCCGTCGACTGTGAGATACGCCGTGCCGGCGTCGTAGCGCGACGGCGCGATGGAGCTGATCGTGCCCCACGTCCAGAGGTTCGGGATGTTCGCGGAGACGTTGGTCCACGTCGCGCCGCCGTCGCGCGTCACGTGCACGAGGCCGTCGTTCGTCCCCGCCCAGAGGATCTTTCCGTCGAGCGGCGACTCGGCGATGGAGAAGATCACGCCGGCGTACTCGACGCCGATGTTGTCCGGCGTGAGGCCGCCCGAGATGACCTGCTTGGTCTTGTCGTTCCGGGTGAGGTCGGGCGAGAGCTCGCGCCACGTCATGCCGCTGTCGGTGCTCACATGCACGTGTTGGCTGCCGACGTAGATGCGGTTGTGATCGTGAGAGCTCAACGTGAGCGGCGCGTTCCACACGAAGCGATAGCGCGCGCTGTCGGCTGGCGCGCCGGCCGCGTACTGCGGCCAGACCTCCACGTTGCGCACCACGTTGTTGCGCAGGTCCATGCGCGTCACGATGCCGCCGGCGCTGCCGGTACCGGACGCGCTCGACCAGACGAGATTCCCGTCGACGGTGTCGGGCGTCGCCCAGCCGCTCTCGCCTCCGCCGACGGTGCGCCACATGCCACGCGGAATTCCCGGAGATGTCGAGTCGCCGCCAGTGCGCGAGTTGCTCGGACCCATCGCGCTCGGGCCGTCCTGACGGTTGCCGTAGACGTTGTAGGGAATCTTGTTGTCGACCGTGACGTGGTACATCTGCGCCACCGGAAGCTGCACCTGATTCCAGCTGCGGCCGCGGTTCAGGGTCACCGACACGCCGCCGTCGTGGCTCACGATCATGCGATTGCCGTCGCTCGGGTCGATCCAGATCTCGTGGTGATCGCCGCCGGGCCACTGGGAGGATGGGATGTCGACGATGTGCTCTCCACCATCGAGCGTCTTGGAGAACGCCGCCGACACGAAGAAGACCTCGTTCTCGTTGTCGGGCGAGACGGTGAGGCGATTGTAGTAGTGCGTGCGGCCCGCCATCTCGAGGTCGCTGCTCATGCGCTTCCACGACGTGCCGCCGTCGTCGGACCGGAACAGGCGGCCGCGATCGGTCTGTCGTCCATCCGGCAGCGGCACGCCGTCACCCGTTTCGATCAACGCGTAGACGCGATTCGGGTTCGACTTGCTCACGGTCAGGTTGATCTTGCCGATCTGCTTCGTCGGAAGGCCGTTGCCGATGAGGCGCTTCCATGAAGTACCGCCGTCGGTCGACTTCCAGATCCCGCTGCCCGCGCCACCGCTGGTACGACCCCACGTGTGAACCTCCATCTGCCAGAACGAGGCGTAGAGGACGCGGGGGTTGGTGGGATCCATCACCAGCTCGTTGGCGCCGCTGGAGTCGTTGACGAAGAGCACCTTCTCCCAGCTCCTGCCGCCGTCGGTCGTGCGATAGATGCCCTTCTCTGGCTGCGGTCCGTACATGTGCCCGAGCGCCGCGACGTACACGCGGTCGGGGTCGCGCGGGTCGATGACGACGCGAGCGATGCGGCCGGTGTTCTCGAGCCCCATGCGCGCCCACGTGCGGCCGGCGTCACTGGACTTGAACACGCCCCAGCCGGTCGAGATGTGGCTCCGGATGAACGGCTCGCCCGTGCCGGCCCACACGACGTTCGGATCCGACGGCGCAACCATCAGCGCGCCGACTGACGACACCGGCTGCTTGTCGAAGATCGACGACCAGTGCACGCCGCCGTCGGTGCTCTTGAAGATCCCGCCCGACGCCGCGCCGGCGTAGATGATGTTGGGGTTGCCGGGGACGCCCGTCACGATGCTGATGCGATTCCCCTCGGGACCGATGTACCGGAAGCTGAGTCGCGACCAGGCGAGGGTGTCCGACAGCTGTGGCACCGGCGGCTGTTCTGGCTGCGCTTTCTTTTGCGCGAACGCGACGGACGGGATGAGGAGCAGGGCCGCGATGAGAGTGCGCATGGGCGGGGTTGGAGGGTGGGGCGAATGTACGGTCCGACGTACCGCGCGGCCAGCAACTGCGCCTCACCGCAGCCGCGCCTGCACCATCCGCCTGAACGTCCCGTCCTCGAGGTACTTCCGGAGATTCTTCCCCGGACAGTCGGTCTGCGCATACTCGTAGTGTCCCTTGATGCTGTCCAGCGGCACGTCGAACTTCCTGACCGCCCACGCCATGACGCCGGCGATCGCGTCGAGCTGCGCCGGCGTCGGCTCCTGCAGGTTGTAGTTGCCGAGGATGCTGATCAGGAGGTGGCCGGAGGGATCGTAGGTCGTGTTCGTCTCGCCCATGTAGTGCCAGTCGCGCCCTTCGTACACGTGGCCGTCGACGTCGATCAGATAGTGATAGGGCACGTCCCACCAGTTGCGATCACGCTCGCCCCACGACTGGAGGGCGCGCAGGCCGGCGACGGGATCGTCCCCAGGGAGCAGCGGCTTCGCGCTCCCTTCGTGGTGCAGCGTGATGCTCGTGATGGTCTGCGGCACGCGGAGGCGCAGGTCGGCGCCGCCGGCTGTCGGTGAATTCGTGACGACATCGGGGAGCGACGCGATCACGCCCGCCTCGAGGGCGACGAGTCCCCCGCCCAGCTCGCCCGTTCCGTAGACGGCGACGACGGCGATGTGATAGCCGTGCCAGTTGAACGCTTCACCCTCGCGTGCGGCGCGTTCGTCGGACGCGTCGCCTGCGCGCAGGCGAAGGCGGACGGCGCGGGAATGCGGCGTGACCGAATCGGTGGACGTGCCGAGCACGGTGACCGAGAGATCGTGAAAGGCGAGCGTGCCGCCCACCGGCTCGTTGCGCCGCGTGGCGTCCGCGGCATGCCCGCGCGGCGGACTCGATTGCCACTGGACGTGCGAGATGACGGCGGGCGGCTGCGGTGCGGGCGCGGTGCGCACGGTGGCGCAGGCGAGGCAAGCCATCGCGGCGGTGGTGGCGATGGAGACGAGAGGACGCATGGTGGCTGGCTGGATGTCGGTAATCGTAAGCCCGGGTCAGACGATCCCCGCCGCAGCCAGCGCGGCCCACGCGGTCTGCGGATGGGCGATGTCGCTGTGCGCGCCGGACGGGGGAGCCCCGTGGATGATCACGGCGTTGCCGTCCAGGTTCACCCACTGCCCCTTCGTGAACGAATAGCGTGTGCCGGGCGCGCCGAGCGGAGCGCTGGTCGCGCTCACCGCCTGCGCGCCGTCGTGGCCCATCGCGCCCCATCGGGCGAACTGGTCGTCCGCTGCGGCCGCGTCGTCGCCATTGACGATCGACGCCGCCGGATACGACAGGCCGACCGCGGAGTCCTTGAGCGAGTGCGTCGTGACGAGCGGCCCGTCCACGCGCGAGGCCATCCCCTTGAGCGCGCCCGAGCGCGCCCGGTCGTGCGGCAGCGCGTCGGCGAAGGCGTAGTGCGAGAAGGCGCCCTGCAGCAGGAACAGCGACTTCACCGGCGACGCGGATCCGATGAGCCCGCTGGGGAGGCCGGCGAGCGAGAACGACACGAGCCGAGCGCCGAACGAGTGGCCGAGCAGGTGGATGCGCAGCCCGGGCACCTCGGCGGCGATGCGCGCCAGTGCGGGTCCGAG
>JAYUTY010000388.1:0-3721 GCA_043754875.1 Gemmatimonadota bacterium | reverse complement strand
TGCGCGTCATGCAGGCGGGCTTCATGCCGGTCGTCGCGCTGGGCATGGCCGTCGCGCCCATCGCCGGCCAGAATTTCGGCGCGCGGCACGCAGACCGGGTGCGACACACCTTCCGCGACGGCGCGCTGCTCGCCGCCGTGATGATGGGGCTCTTCTTCGTCCTCTGCCACGTCGCGCCATCAGGGCTCGTTCGCGTCTTCACGCACGACCCATCGGCCATCGCCGTGGGCGACGAATATCTGCGCGTCGTCTCGTGGAGCTTCCTCGCCTCCGGTGTGGTCTTCGTGACGGGGAGCATGTTCCAGGCGATGGGCAACACGATGCCGTCCATCTACATCTCGCTCGTGCGCGTCCTCGTGGTGGCGATCCCGGTGTTCGTGCTGTCGCGCGCGCCGGGCTTCCAGCTCACGACGATCTGGCATCTCGGCGTGATCTCCGTGTGGTCGCAGCTCGCCCTCGCGCTGCTGCTGCTTCGGCGGGAGTTCTCGCGGCGGCTGGCCTTCGCGCCGCGGGACGCGGTGGGTGACGCCGACGCCGTCCGCGCTGGCGGCATTGGAATCAGCACCGGTGCTGGACTGACTGCGACGGTGGCCGAGTGATCGCGCACGACGATCCTCACGCGCTCCAGCGCTTCGTGCGCGCGCAGGAGCGCGACTACGCGCGTGCACTCGCCGAGCTTCAAAGTGGCCGCAAGCGCACGCACTGGATGTGGTACGTCTTCCCGCAGTTCATCGGCCTCGGCAAGACCAACAAGTCGATCGAGTACTCGATCAGGAGCGTCGCCGAGGCCTATGCGTACCTGAGCCATCCGGTGCTCGGGCCGCGGCTCATCGAGTGCGCCGAAGTGTGCCTCCAGATCGAGGGCCGGTCGGCGCTCGAGATCTTCGGCTCGATCGATGAGATGAAGCTGAAGTCGTCGGCGACGCTGTTCGCGGCTGTGTCGCCGTCAGGGTCGGTGTTCCAGCGAGTGCTCGATCACTTCTTCCATGGAGAGCGCGATCAGCGCACGCTGGAGCTGCTCGAGATCGCAGGCGAGAAGCGCTGACAGCTGTCGCTTCACCCGACGAGATCGCGCACCACGCCGTCCACCGAAGCACATCCCACGAGTGCGAGCGCCTGGTCGAGCTCCGCGCGCAGCATCTGCAGCGCCGTGGTGACGCCGGCCTCGCCGTCGCTCGCGAGTCCCCACAGCACCGCGCGTCCCACGAGCACCGCGCGCGCGCCGAGTGCGAGCGCCCGCAGTACGTCCGCGCCGCGGCGCACGCCTCCGTCCACGTAAACCTCGAGCCCGTCGCCCGCCGCCTCCACGACTTCTGGCAGCGCATCGGCCGTGGCGATCGTACCGTCGAGTTGACGGCCACCATGATTGGAGACGACGACCGCCGACGCGCCGTGCGTCACCGCGAGTCGCGCGTCATCGGCGCGGACAACACCCTTGAGGATGATCGGCAGCCGCGTGATGGAGCGCAGCCAGCCCACGTCGCTCCACGTGAGCGACGGGTCGAGCATCGTCGCCACGTAGGCCGCGAGCCCGGAGTTGCCGGCCGCCTCGTTCACCGCGCCCTTGCCGTGCGCCACGAGATTGGCGATCGCGAGTCCCTCCGGCAGTGCGAATCCATTGCGCACGTCGCGCAGGCGGCGGCCGAGGTAGGGCGTGTCCACCGTCAGCACGAGCGCGTCGTAGCCCGCCGCCTCGGCGCGCTCCACCAACGAGCGCGTGACGCCACGGTCGCGATAGACGTAGAGCTGGAACCACCGGCCGCCCATTGCACCACCAGCGGTACCGGCAGCACCAGCACCTTGCGCCCCGTCGTGCGCCTCCGCCACGTCCTCCAGCGTCGAGGTGGCGAGCGTGCTGAGGATCATCACCGTTCCCGCCGCCGCCGCCGCGCGCGCCATCGCGAGCTCGCCGTCAGGATGCGCCATGCGCTGGAACGCCGTTGGCGCCACCAGAATGGGCATCGAGACGCGGCGGCCAAGCACCGTCGTCGAGAGGTCGCGCTGCGCGACGTTCACGAGACAGCGCGGCCGCAGCCGCACGCGCCCCCACGCCGCCTCGTTGTCGGCGAGCGTCCGCTCGTCGTCGGCACCGCTCGCGTAGTAGTCGTACGCCGCACGCGGCAGTCGTGCGGCGGCGATGTCGTGCAGGTCGCGGATGGTGAGCGGGATCGTCACTGGGTGTTCGGTCGGTGAGAGGACGTTGTCGTCGACTGCCAAGCTACGACGTCGGGCTCTCGCTCGCTGTGTCCTCCGTGCCCGCCCTTCCCAGCTCCTCCATGCGGAATCCGCCGACGCTCACGCGCGTCGCCTGCTCCAGCAGCCGTGCCGCAGCGCGACGCGCCTGTTCCACCGCCTCTGTTGGCAGGTTGGTCCCGACCCGCCCGAGCGCGGCGTCGACCTCCTCGGCCAGCAGCGTACACTCGCGGCCCAGCGCGGATTCCGGCCAGCCGAGTCGTGCACGCTGCGCACCGTGGCGCTCCCCGATCACGTTCATGATCGCCGTCCCGTCCCGGATCAACGTCGGAAGCGCGCCGGCCGTGCCATTGAGCAATCGCAACGCGAGCGCGACGTCCGTCACCAGGGTGGCCGCGTGGTCTTCGAGCTCCGCTTCCGCGAGTCGCTCGACGTCGGGGATCGCCGCATCCATGCGCAGACGTGCCACCCACGAGTGCACGAGCGGGACGACCTCCGCGATCAGCCCTTCAGCGAGCCGCGTCAGATCGCTGAGCGAGCCGTCTGGTCGCCGCGGTGGCGATGCCAGACGCGAGGTCGCGTCGCGCTCACTGCGGCGATCTGCCGCGCCCACC
Organism: Gemmatimonadota bacterium; assembly: GCA_043754875.1. Classification (GTDB taxonomy): domain Bacteria; phylum Gemmatimonadota; class Gemmatimonadetes; order Gemmatimonadales; family Gemmatimonadaceae; genus AG11. The sequence continues at coordinate 914 of JAYUTY010000388.1, read as the reverse complement.
TCCAAGGGTGGATCGACCACTGGCGTCACGCTCTTCGGGCGCCTGGACCTCGCTCGGCGCTCCACTGCGGGGAGCCAGAGCGTGAAGACCGACCCCTCACCCTGGCGAGTCTCGACAGTGAGGTCTCCGCCCATCAGTCGCGCCAGCCGGCGGCTGATCGCGAGGCCCAGCCCCGTGCCCCCCGCCGGCCGCGTGTACGCGGTCGAGCCCCCTTCCACCTGCGTGAATGGCTCAAAGATCCGTCCCATCTGATCGGATGGAATGCCCAGGCCGGTGTCTGCCACCCGGAGTCCCACGAATGGCACCCCTTGGGTGAGCACCGCTTCGCGCGGTGGCGACTCGGTGATCACGCAGTCCACGGAGATCTGCCCTCCCGTCGACGTGAACTTGACGGCGTTGCCCAGCAGATTCACGAGGATCTGGCGCACGCGCAGCTCGTCGCCCATGTAGCCCGCGTCGGCCGAGCCACCGCACACGTCGCTCACGACCAACGCCTTGGAGACGGCCTGAGGACGGACGAGCGCGAGGGCGGCATCCACCGTGTCACCCGTCCGGACCGCGGCCCGATCCACCCGGAGCGCGCCGGCATCGACCTTTGCCAGGTCGAGGATCTGGTTGATCAACCCGAGCAGATGCTGCTGGCTCTGCTGGATGCGGGCGAGATCGAGACGCTGCGCCGAGGTCACCGGACCGCGGATGCCGAGGTCGAGCAGCTCCACGTAGCCGCCGATCGCGTTCAGCGGCGTACGCAGCTCATGGCTCATCGTTGCCAGGAACTCCGCCTTGGCATGCTCGGCCGCCTCGGCCGCTCGGCGGGCGCGCTGCTCGCCCTCCAGGTGCCGCACGTTGCTGATCGTCACCGACACGGCGGTGGCGCCGGTACCGAACGTCTCGAAGTCCTGCGGGCTGAGCGG
>JAYUTY010000387.1:0-3736 GCA_043754875.1 Gemmatimonadota bacterium | reverse complement strand
GCTGCATCACCTGGAGCGGTGGCGCTCCGAGCGCCAGACGCACCGCCATCTCTCGCTCGCGCTGGCGCACCGTATACGACACCACGCCGTACAGGCCGACCGCCGCGAGTGCGAGTGCGAGCGTCCCGAAGACGGCGACGAGCACGGTGAAGAAGCGCTGCGTGGACGTCGCGTCGGAGAGCTTGGTGCGTAGCGGAGTGACCTCCTGGAACGCCTGTCCGGGGAAGACCTCGCGAACTGCCGCGCGCACCGGCGCCGCAAGCCACGCGGGATCGCCGGCGGTGCGGACGACGAGCGACATGCCCGTTCTCGGCATCACGCGGTCGGGAAGGTAGGCCACGAAGCCGCCGGCTGAATCGAGCCGGGTAGCGCGGACGTCGCCGGCGACGCCGACGATGCGGACCGGGCTCTTGCCAAGCATGAACGTCTCACCGACCGGAGAGCGACCAGGCCAGCTGGCCTCGGCCATCCGCCGGCTGATCACGGCGGTGATCCCCGACGTCGTGTCGCCGGCGGTGACGCTGAGGTCCTGACCCGTGACGAGCGGGATGCCCATCGTGCGCAGGTAGCCCGGACTCGCGGGCTGGAGCATCACGCGGGGCTCCTGGCCGGGAGCAGGCGCGGTCTGACCGGGCACGGTGAACGGGATCGGCTCGCCCTGCCCTGTCGTGAGGGGCGCGTTCTTCGTCGCTCCGACGGAGAGCACGCCGGGCACCAAGCCGACGCGCTCCAGAACGCGAGCGCGATTGCGTGCAACGCCTCGCCCGCCCTCGCTTCCCGGGCATCCGGACGTCGCGCGACAGCTTGGGTCGCCTTCGGGAACGCGGAAGCGCAGCAGCAGGACGTTCTCGGCGCGGAACCCGGGATCGGCGGCTGTGAGACGCTGGAAGCTGCGGAGCATGAGTCCAGCGCCGACGACGAGCACGACGGCGAGGGCCACCTCCATCGTCACGAGTGCGGAGCGGGCTCGGTTCGCCGTGGCGCTGCCGACGCTCCCTCGAGCGTCCTCGCGCAACGTGGACGCCGAGCCTGTGCTGGTGGAGGAGCGGAGTGCCGGCCAGAGTCCGAACAGGATGCCGGTGAGGACCGACACCAGCACGGCGAAGGTGACGACGCCAGCGTCGAGCCGGATGTCGGCCGCGCGCGGAAGAAACTGGCCGCTCAATGCGACCAGCGTGTGGACTCCCCACCAGGCCGTCAGCACGCCGAGCAGCCCGCCGACGAGCGCGAGCAGCAGGCTCTCGGTGAGCAGGAGGCGCACGATTCGCGCGCGCCCCGCGCCGATCGCTGCACGCAGCGCCAGCTCACGCTCGCGAGCGGTGCCTCGGACGAGCATCAGGTTCGCCACGTTCACGCAGACGACGAGCAGCACCATGCCGACCGCGCCCAGCAGGACGAGCAGGCCCCAACGCACTGGCCCCACGATCGAGTCGCGGACGTTCTCGATCGCCGACGACGTCCAACCCGCGTTGCTCGCGGGATAGGCGGCGGCGAGACGAGTCAGGAAGGCATCGACCTGGGCGCGTCCCTGGGCCGCATCCACGCCGGGACGGAGCCGCCCGACCACCTGCATCCAGCGAGAGTCGCGACCGGGGCCAACGTCGTTCGAGTCCAGCAGGCTGGCCGAGACCCAGACGGCGATGCTGGGATTCGGAAAGGCGAAGTCGCGCGGCATCACGCCGACGACGTTGTACAGCTTTCCGTCGAGCGTGATGGAGTGCCCGACGACCCGAGGATCCGCACCGAGCTGATGTTGCCAGAAGCCATGGCTGACGACGACGGCGCTGTTCGTGCCGCGAACGTGCTCCTCTGGTTGAAAGGTGCGACCGAGCTCCGGGTGCGTGCCGAGCGCGCCGAAGAAACCATCCGTCACATAGGTGCTGGGCACATACTCGGGGTCCTGCGTCTCGCCGTACACGGTGCCGGTCTCGAATGTCCGGAACGCGCCGATCGCCTCGAACTGCGTGAGCTCGCGCTTCCAGTCCTCGAACTCTGTCTGGCCGATGTCGCCGCGGTCCTTGCCGGCACCCTGGTTCACCGGCCAGATGCGCACGACGCGCTCCGCATCCGGATACGGGAGCGGCCGCAGGAGCACACCGCGAACGACGCTGAACATCGCCGTGCTCGCGCCGATCCCGAGCGCGAGGGTGAGCAGGACGACGAGCGAGAAGCCCGGCGCGCGGCGCAGCCCGCGCGCGGCGTACTTGATGTCCTGCCACCAGCTCCCCCACAGCTCGGCACGTCGCACGGCGGCCTCCCGGTCTGATGAGATGTCGTAGCAGCGGCGACGCACGTCGTCGATGTCGCCGAAGCGGCGCATGGCGGCCATGCGCGCCTCCTGGGGCGGCTGCCCCTCGGCTATCAGCTGCTCGGTGAGCATGTCCACGTGGAACGACAGCTCGTCGTCCACCGCGCCGGTCACGTCGCGCTCGGCGCTCGGCAGGCGAAGAAGGCGCCTGATGCCGGGCAGGTGTGCCATCGTCGACTCACGCGGCCGGCGCGGCGAGCACTCGGCTCACCGCGGCGGCGTAGCGCTCCCAGGAGCTCATCTTCACGCGGAGCTGCTGCCGCCCCGTCCTGGTGAGCTGATAGAACTTGGCGCGACGATTGTTCTCCGAGAGCCCCCACTCGCTCTCGATCCAGCCGCGCCGCTCGAGGCGGTGGAGCGCCGGATAGAGCGCGCCCTCCTCCACTCGGAGCACGTCGTCGGACGTGTCGTGCAGCCAGCGCGCGACGGCGTAGCCGTGGCGCGGGCCCCAGCTCAACGTCTTGAGGATCAGTACGTCGAGCGTGCCCTGCAACAGCTCGAGTGCGTCGGACTCGTTGGCCATGACTCCCCTTGAATGCTCAGGGGAGAAGATGCGACCGCTCCCCTAAGATGTCAATGGGATTGCCGCTCGACCCGGAAGCGGTACGTTGTAGCGTCGTCTCGCCAGGAGCCGTCGACACCCATGGAACGCGATTTCACGAGACTGCTCGAGGCCGCGCACGTCTCCGGCGGCGACGCGCCGCCGGAGCTCTTCGCCGCACTCTATCGCGAGCTGCGCCAACTGGCCGAGCGGCAGCTTCGGGGCGGCCGTGGCAGCGCTGCGCGCCTGGGCACGACGACGCTGCTGCACGAGGCCTATCTCAACGTGACGGCGCGTGACGGCATCGTCTTTCCCGATCGCGCGCGCTTTCTCGGCTACGCCGCGCGCGCGATGCGCGGCATCGTCGTGGATCACGCGCGCCGAATCGCCGCGCTCAAGCGCGGGGGTGACGCGCGGGAGGTGACGCTCGTCGAGGCGCACGAGCCGGCGACCACTGCGCTCGACCCCGGCGGATGCGAGCTGGAATCGCTGTCGGACGCGCTCGAGGAGCTGTCCCGCCTGGAGCCGCGCCTCGCCGAGCTCGTCGACCTGCACTTCTTCTGCGGCTACTCGTTCAAGGAGATCGCGGAGCTGCGCGACGTCTCGGAGCGCACGGTGCATCGCGACTTCCGGAAGGCGCGACTGCTGCTCCAGCACGCCCTCACGTCCGACCTCACCGGTACTTCGCCGCCTCCGACGGACGATGCGCTGCCTCGTAGAGCTTGACGAGGGAGTGGCCGGCAATCGCGCGGCTGGCTTGCGCGAGCCGGCCCTCACCTGGCGTACGATATCCAGCGAGCAGCAGCGGCTCCGCTTCGGCGAGGCGATTCTGCCCGCGTAGTGCCTCGCCGAGGAAGAGTCGGGTCCGCACGAGCACCGGAGTGGCG
>JAYUTY010000386.1:0-3736 GCA_043754875.1 Gemmatimonadota bacterium | reverse complement strand
GGTGGTTGGGATCGTGCGAGAAATCGGCGTCCATCTCGAGAATGCACTCGTAGTCCCGCTCGAGCGCCCATCGAAAGCCGGCGATGTAGGCCGTGCCGAGTCCCAGCTTGCTCGCTCGCGACAACAGGTGCACTCGTGGATTGATCGCGGCGATGTCCGCGACGAGCGCTCCCGTTCCATCGGGCGATCCATCATCGACGATCAACATCTCGAGCCGGCCGTCCTGCACCAGCACGCGATCGATCAGCCGGACGATGTTCTCCCGCTCGTTGTATGTGGGGACGATGACGAGATGACGCTCAGCCACGAACCCTCCGGTCCAGCACGACTCCAACGCCGAGGGCCAGCAGCGCCGCCAGCGCCGCAACGATGGTGATCCCCTTCCCCGGCCCGTACGCCGGATCCTGGAACGAGAGCTCGATCGTACGAGCGCCGGCAGCGAGGGGAACGCCGATCAGGTTGTAGTCGGCCCGAAAGAGGGGCTGCGCCCGTCCGTCCACCTTCGCCGTCCATCCCGGGAAATAGTTCTCGGAGACGACGAGCGCGGAGGCGGCTGGCGCCGGCCCGCTGAGGGTGATCGTCGCGTGACCCGGCGAGTAGGCCGACGTGGCGGCCGAGATCGGGAGCGGCGCCGGCAAGGCTGTCGGTGCGGGCAGGTGCAGCGGCACCGAATCGTTGAAGACGGCGATTCGGCGCGGGTCGAAGCGAGGATCAAGAACGGCGTTCAGGACGTCGGCGTCGGGTGCCTTGGTGCTGGCGGGGGTCACCCAGGCAAAGGGATTGTCTCCGGGCAGGCGGTACAGGTAGACCGTGGAGCCGGCGGAGTTCTTGACCGGACCGATGAGCAGCTTGAACTGCGTGTCGGAGACGGCGGCGTTCGTGTAGAGATACCGGGTGTTCTCGTGCGCCCAGAACGCAGGGGTGTCCATCGCGCGCACGTTGCCCCCCACGACGGCGTCCTGGAGATGATCGTAGCGACCGAGCTCGTTGCCATGATAGCCTCGGACGGCGCGGATACCGTGCACCATGAGGCCCGTGCCCGTGCCACTGCCGTCGCCACCGAAGTACGGATCACGAGGCGCGACGCCCTCGGCCGCGAGCTGCTTGACGAGCACTCGGCCAGGCTCGGGCTGACGCTTCAGCAGCTCGATTGCCGGATCGCTCGCGTAGAGCACTCGGGCGGGCGGCGAGAACAGCCAGTAGTGGCGCTCGACGCTCCAGAGATCGAGCGCGACGACGAGTGCGAGCGCCACACCAAGCGCGCGAGCAGCGATCGCGTTGCGCAGGAAGGCGAGCACGGCGCCGGCGGCGAGCAGCAGGAAGACGAGACTGCGCCATGCGCCCAGCAGGAGTTCGCTCCGGTTGGCGTTCGCGCGCTCTTCCCACTGCGACGCGGCAGCCGACGGATCGAACCCCTGGAGCTCGCCGAGGTGGGCGCCGATTCCACGCGCCGCGTCGGAGGCGATCGAGGAGAGGCCACCCACGGTGGCAAGCACGGCCACGAAGGCACCGAAGGCAACCCAGCCGAGCACCAGCTTGCGGCTGACGGCACGGGCCAGAACGCGCTCCGTTCCCAGCGCAGCGAGCACCGAGAGGGCGAAGGAGAAGACGTAGATGATCGTACTCGGCGCGCGGAAGAACTTGGTGCCCGGAACGAGCTCGTAGATCAGATGGAAAAACGGCGTGCTCGAGCCGAGCATCCAGAGGAGGGCTACGATACCGGTCGCGAGCCAGAACCGGCGAAAGCCGCGTCGAGTGTCTCCACCGAGCGCGCTGCCGAGCCCGCCGAAGGCAGCAGACGCGAGCAGCAGCACAGCTCCGCCGATGTATTCGCTGTGGAGATGGATGCCGTTCGGGCCCCAGTAGCGCTCGAGGATGCCGGTGAACTGCGGCACGTAGATGTTGAAGAGCTCGATCAGCGGAAAGGAGTACGTAGTCGCGTACTCGTATCCGCGACCGCCCGCACGGGGCGACCAGGCGACGTACTCGCGCACTGGCGCGAACTGCACGGCGCCCATCGCCATTCCGAGAACGACGGCGGCCAGCGCCAGCGCGAGGCGGCGAACTCCAGTGCGACGATCCATCTTGACGCCATTCGCGTCCGTCCCGAGCGCGAGAAAGAGCGCGAATGCTCCGGACGTCAGCAGCAGGTACTGGATGAGCTGCGGATGCGGCGCGAGGACGCCGAGGCCGACGACGAGGGCGAGAGCACCCCACGCCCAGGGGCGTGCGTCTCGAATGCCACGAATCAGCATCCAGAGCGTGAGGGGGAGCAGCGCGCTGACGAACAGCTTGCCGTCGTGGCCCGGCGACGCATACGACGCGATGGGACCGCCGAGCATGTAGGCGAGCCCACCGACGAGGGCCGGGTAGAAGGCGAGCCCCCAGGCGCGCAGGAAGCCGAATGTGAAGAGGCCGGCGAGGAAGAGGTGAATGACGAATCCCCACGTCATCCCGACGTCGGTGCCGAGCAGGAGCCGGAGCAGCTGCGTGGGATAGAAGATGTCCCCGTGCATGGCCGCGACGTACGGCATGCCGCCGAACAGATAGGGATTCCACTGCGGGATGCCATGGCCGCTGCGCAGCGACTCGACCGCGAAGTTGCGGAAGCCGAACCCGGCGATGTACTGGTCGCTGCGGGGATTGACGAGGAACTGCCCCGTCAGCGCGGGATACGCCAGCGCCATCGTGGCCACTGCGTACACGAGCGAGGCCCACCCCATCGCGAAGCGCGGCGCCAGTGACTCAGGCGCCGCGGGTGTCTTGTCTGGTCGGGACATCCGAGAGTTCAGGAGTCGGCGGGCGCCGAACCGCGTGCAACGCCCAGAAGAGAAAGCCGGGGGTGACTTCGAGCAGCGTGAGCCAGACCCGCGAAACCACGGTGACCAGCGCGGCCTCCGGTGCCGTCGCGAGGGCGGCCGAGATCAGAACCGTGTTCATCGCATATTCGCGAACGCCGAGTCCGGCAGGCGCGAAGAGCGCAAGATAACCGAAGACGTACGATATCGTATAAGCTGCGAGATAGTGGAGGTAGCCGCCAGTCGCGTGGCCCAATATGCCGACGACGAACAGCTGGAACGCTGTCCCATAGATGAGCCACGCGGTGAGGTTGCCCACCAGCGAGTAGATGACCGCACGCGCCGGAAGCGCGATCTCGAGTGGGCGTCCGACGACGCGTGCAACGAGCGGTGCGACGCGAGGCACGATCCACGGCGCAGCCACGAGCAGGGCGACCGACAGCGCGATTGCAACGTAGGCGGCGCCAGCGCCCCCTCCGAGGAGGCGCTGGAGGAGATCGCGTCCGGCGACGACGCCGATCACGAGACCCGCGAGGATGTTCACGAGTGCACCGAGAATCGCCGAACCCGACGCGGCGAGGGGCGAGACGTGAAGCTCGCGAGCCATGGCGCCCATGGCGCCGATCTGCCAGACCTTGCCCGGCAGGTACTTGCCCAGGTTCGAGACGCTCCAGATGCGCGCCGCGCTCCAGAACGGGAGTCGGGCGTCCCAGCACGACAGCACGGTGCGCCAGGTCTCCACGAGCGTCGCGTGGGCGAGCAGGAAGAGCGCACCCGAGGCGGCGACGAGCGCCCACTGCGGGTGCGTCGAAATGGGGTGCGCCGCGAGCTCGCGCAGCTGACCAGCGAGCTGGCGGCCGACCTGCCAGACCACCACGATCGCCGCAATCCAGCCGGCGACGCGGAGGATCGTGCTACGTCGCGCTGTCGCCAATCGC
>JAYUTY010000385.1:0-3740 GCA_043754875.1 Gemmatimonadota bacterium | reverse complement strand
AGGCGCGCGTCTGGATGTCGAGGAGATGTGGCATCGCCATCCCCTTGTCGTCGAGCTTACCGAAGGAAATCTCTTTCATCAATTCAGGCATGTCTCACCCGCGAACAGGAAAAACGGCGGTGGCCCCGGGGCCTCTCGCGCAAACGCGCGGGGTCCGGGGCGAGCCGTCGAGCTACGTCAGTTGTGGTGCCGTGCAACGAGAGTGATGCACGCAGGCCCAAGGTGAAGGTCAGGGTCGAACGAGCCGCCGGGAGCGGTGGGCGCCGGATGACGCCCGCCGCGGCCGGCGGAGCGCTTCACCCTTACTTCACCTCGACGCCGGCGCCCTGCTCTTCCAGCTTGGCCTTGATCGTGTTGGCTTCGTCCTTCGACACACCGGCCTTCACGGCCTGCGGTGCACCGTCGACGAGATCCTTCGCTTCCTTCAGGCCGAGGCCCGTGATCTCACGGACGACCTTGATGACCTGGATCTTCTTCGCGCCGGCTTCCTTCAGCATGACCGTGAACTCGGTCTGCTCTTCCGCTGCCGGAGCCGCCGCCGCGGCTGCCGGGGCTGCGCCCGCCGGGGCGGCCGAGATCGTGACGTTGAACTTGCTCTTGAAGGACTCGATCAGGTCGGCGAGCTCGAATACCGTCTTGTTGCCGATCGCGTCCAGGATCTCGTCGTTGCTCATGGTAGCCATTGTCGTTCTTCTCCTAAAGTGTTCCCAGGGTATCCTGGGGCGTGTGAGTCAGGCGTACGCCTGGGAATTAAGCGCCTTCTTTCTGCGTCTTGAGCGCGTCGAGTGCACCAGCAAAGTTCGATAGCAGGCTGGACATGACGCCAAGCATGGCGCCAAGGGGGGCCTGCAGCCCCGCTCCCAGCTCGGCCAGCATCTGCTCGCGCGAGGGCATCGCTGCGAGCCGCTTGACCTGCGCGGCGTCGATGGACTGGCCATCGAACATGCCGCCCTTCACCGCGGGACGCTGATCGTTCGCCTTCGCGAAGTCAGTCAGGATCTTGGCGGCTTCAATCGGATCGTTCGCCATGACCAGTCCCGTCGGTCCCTTCAACCGCTCGCCAACGAGTCCAGACTCGTTCACGGCGCGCAGCGCGAGGGTGTTCTTGATGACGACGTACTGCACGCCCGCCTTGCGGAACCGGCGGCGCAGGTCGGTCATCCGCTTCACGTTGAGTCCCGTGAAGTCCGTATAGTACAGCGCCTTGGCGGCGCCAATCTGCTCTTTCAGCTCGCGAACGAGCTGTTCCTTATCGTTTCGCTTCATGCGCGGAGCCGGTAGGGAGTGGTGTCGACGGCAACGCCCGGGCCCATGGTGCTCGAGAGCGAGACGTTGCGGACGTAGACGCCCTTGGCCGCACTCGGCTTCGAGCGGATGATCTGTTCCATGAAGGCGGTGAAGTTGGTCTCCAGCGCTTCCACGGCGAACGAGACCTTGCCGAGCGGGACGTGGACGTTGCCGCCCTTGTCGACGCGGAACTCGATCTTGCCGGCCTTGGTCTCCTTCACTGCCTGGCCGATGTTGAACGTCACCGTGCCCGCCTTGGGGTTCGGCATCAGTCCACGCGGCCCGAGCACGCGGCCCAGCTGGCCGAGCTGGCCCATCTGGTCCGGCGTTGCGATGAGGACGTCGAAGTCGAGCCAGCCGTCCTTGATCTTCTGCAGGAACTCGACGCCGACGTAATCCGCGCCGGCCGCTTCGGCCTCACGCGCCTTGTCGCCGACGGCAATCACGAGCACGCGGACCACGGAGCCTGTGCCTTCCGGCAGCACGACCGTGCCGCGAACGACCTGATCGGCGTGACGCGGATCGACGCCGAGGCGCACGACCGCTTCCACCGTCTCGTCGAACTTCGCGAAGGCGTTGGTCTTCACGATCTCGAGCGCCTGCTTGGGCTGGTAGGCCTGGCCGAACACGCGATTCTTCGCGGCGGCGTTGTACTTCTTGCCATGCTTGGTCGACATTAGTCCACGACCTCCACGCCCATCGACCGCGCGGCGCCGGCGACCATCGCCATCGCTGCCTCGATCGACTCGCAGTTGAGGTCGGGCATCTTGATCTCGGCGATCGTCCTGACCTGCGCCTTCGTGATCTTGCCCACCTTGTTGCGGTTCGGCTGACCCGATCCCTTCTCAAGGCCGATCGCCTTCTTCACCAGGATCGCCGCAGGCGGCGTCTTGAGGATGAAGGTGAACGACTTGTCGGAAAAGATCGTGATCTCGACCGGCAGGATCGTGTCCTGGCCCTGCGTGCGAGCGTTGAACTCCTTGCAGAAGGCCATGATGTTGATGCCCTGCGGGCCGAGCGCCGTACCGACCGGCGGGGCAGGATTGGCCTTCCCCGCCGGGATCTGGAGCTTGACGAAACCCGATACCTTCTTAGCCATCGTTCCTCCTTAGAGCGTATGCCCTGCGCTGACGCGCCGGGTCGTACTGCCACTGTTGATTCGCGTCGCTGTGGTCGGCGACGTCCCGCTGCCCGACCGTCGGGCAGTGAGACTGAGGCAGCGCCTCAGTAGCCCCGCAACTGCAGGTAGTCCAACTCGACGGAGGTCGGCCGGCCGAACAGGCTCACCGAGACCCGCACCTTGCCCTTGTCCGCCATCACCTCTTCGACCGTGCCGTTGAAATCGGTGAACGGTCCCTCGGTGATCGCCACGGCCTGCCCGACGAGGAAGGGGATCTCCTCCTTGGGCGCCGACTCTTCCACGTCGTCCACGATGCCCAGCAGGCGGTTCACCTCGTCGGGACGCAGCGGCTGCGGGAGCCGCTCGTGGCCGACGAACTTGATCACGCCCTGGATGCCGTTCACCTGGTGCAGCGTCTCCTGCGTCATGAGCATCTCCACGAGCACGTAGCCCGGGAAGATCTTCCGCTCGACCGTGACCTTCTTGCCGTTCTTGATCTCGACCACTTCCTGCGTCGGGACGAGCGCCTGGCGGATGTGGCGCTCCTCGGCCGGCCGAGCATCCGCTTCGATCTTTCGCTGGATCAGGGACCGTACCTTGTTCTCGTGCCCTGCCGTGGTCTGAATCGCATAGAAGCGATGTTCCATGCGTCAGCGACCCGTGAAGAGCGAGGGAATCAGGTGACCGAGGAGGTAGCCGAGCGCCTGGTCGAGCAGGTAGATGAAGAGACCGAGCAGGAGGACGAAGACGATAATGGCAACGGTCGCGCGGCGGACGTCGACGACTTCCGGCCAGGTGACCTTGCGCATCTCGGCCATGACGGCCTGGTAGAACGTGGGGATGCCGCGAGCCGCGGCTACCGCCTTGCTCTCCGGCGCCGGAGGAGGCGCGACGTCGACGGCCATTACTTGGTTTCCTTATGGAGCTGATGCTTGTTGCAGCGGGGGCAGTACTTCTTCCACTCGACGCGCTCCGGGTGGAGGCGCTTGTTCTTCATGGTGAAGTAGTTGCGGTTCTTACACTCGCCACAGGCAAGGATGATCTTTTCGCGCGGCATTGAATCTCTCTCGAGGTGAAGTCAGTCCGCGTCCGGGTCCTGTCTGCCGGGCGGCGCGGCGACCTGAGTCGCCGCACCGTGTTCCCGACGCCCGTAGGCGCGCTGGTGAAATGAACTGCTGAGCTACTGAGCTACTGAGCTACTGCGGTCCTCGTCGGTGGTGCGGTGCTACCGAGATTACGCGAGGATCTTGGCGACGACGCCGGCGCCGACGGTGCGGCCGCCCTCGCGGATCGCGAAGCGGAGCCCTTCGTCCATGGCGATCGGCGTGATCAG
>JAYUTY010000384.1:0-3744 GCA_043754875.1 Gemmatimonadota bacterium | reverse complement strand
TCACCGCCTCGAGTGCGGCGACCGCCCTCTCGAGCTCGAAGTTCTTGGTCGTCGCCGCGCCGGTGGCCAGCGTAACCGAATCGCGAATCGTCGCATAGCCGAGAAGCCGGACCCGGATCTCGTAGCGGCCGGCGGGTGCCGCGATGCGGTAGGCACCGTCGGCGCGCGAGAGCGTGCCGCGCCCTGTGCCGACGAGAACGACGGTGGCGTTAGCCATCGGCTGTCCAGCCGTGGTGACCCGGCCGGTCACCGAGGCGCCGTCACCCTGCGCGCGAAGCGCCCCAGGAACGAGAAGGACGAGCGCCGCGAACAGACCGCAGCGCGCGGGGAACGTACAGTGAGTCGTCATGCGAATGCTCTCCATGGTGGGCACCCCATCGGGAGTGATCGAGAGCAGCGAATCTGGCGGAGCGCTGAGCGCTCCGCCAGATCCTGACCGTGACGCGCTGCGGCGCTACTTGGTGCGCACCACGATGAACTGGAACGCGGACAGCGGGGCTCCACCGCCAGACGTGAAGCTGAGCAGGGCGTCGCCACCGGCCGAAACGGTGAAGCGCGCGTAGCTCGCCGATCCACCGCGTATGCTCAGTGAGACAGGGGTGTTGTCCGGGATGTTCGTGACGCGGAGCGGATATGCCTTGAAGGCCAGGAACGTCGTACTGTAGATGTCGCGGAAGTTCCAGCTCGGATTCTGGAAGCGGGCGTCCGATGTGATCCCCAGATCGTCCACGTAGTTCGCAACCGCCCAGTCCCGGATCATCGGCATAGGATCGGCGCCGAGCACCTTCGTCAGCGTGCCGAATCCGGTCGTACCGGAATTCACGAGCTGCTGCCAGATCGTGCCGTCGTTCGTTCCGACGTGATCGGCGAGGTAGCGCAGGAACGACCACGTCGCGCCGCGAGTCGCCAGCTCGTCGTCGTCCGCGATCGGCGAGTTGGCTCCGGGACTCGTGATGTACGAGAGCAGTCGGCTGAAGTTCTGCGACGCGTCCATCTTCCAGAAGACGTACCCGGGCCGATCCACGACGCGGATGGCGTTGTCGTTCAGATTCTGGCGCGGTCCCTTGCCACTCTCCCGGTAGTAGAGCAGCTCCTCGGCAATGTGGCTCAGCCCCTCGTTGAGCCAGACCTCCTCGGATTCGACGTAGAGGCGATGACTCTCGTTGATGAGATGCTGGAATTCGTGCGCAATGGTGCCGGTCGTCAGACTGTCGACGAACCCCTTCGTGTGCTTAACGCCATTGATGCCGACGGAGTCGGTGGGCACGAGCATGTAGAACATCTCGCCCTCGTTGCTCCCGGCGCAGTTCAGATCCACCGAGGGGCCGACTCGCGGCTCGAGATCCCGAGGATTGAAGAAGCCACCCACGAAGTAGTCGGCGCCGACCGGGGTGAGCTCGTTCACCGTGCGCGTGAAGATGATCGCCACGCGCCCATTGCCGTCGATGTCCCCCGCATCGCCGAAGGCACCCACGTCGAGCGGGTAGACGAGCGTGTCGAACCGGGTTGCGAAGCGCTGATACTCGGCATCCGTGAAGCCGTCGGCCGGGTTCAGCGTATCGGACAGTACGATCGACTTTGTGCCGATCGCCGCGACGCGGAGTGCATGGTTGACCGGCCTGGAACAGAAGTTCGCGCTCACGTTGAGCGTCAGGTAGTCGCCGACCTTTGCGGTGCTGGGTATCTGGCCCACCGCCGAGAACGAGGACGTGCTGCGCGAGCTGCCCGAAGGCAGAGTGCTGATGGAGCGCGATGCTGCGCTCGACCGCGCACTCTGCCGAGCGGCCCGGCGCCCGGCGAAGTCACGCTTGTAGTCGGCCAGCAGCTTCAGGTGGAACGACTCATCCGGCACGGCCGAGGCCACCGCTGGAACTCCGGAGACAGAGCGGAGGGCAACGTCGCCCGCGGCGACGAGCGAACTGAAGCCCGTCGGCGCCGCGCCCAGCCCCTGCCCGAGAATCGTCGTCTGGAGGGCCTGATCACCGTTTCGCGAGTTGTTGAACGCCACCACCGCGAACTCGCCACTGGACGCGCCGGCAGACAGGCAGCCGAACTGCGCTCCCGAGATCGTGAGCATGCCTCCCACCGCGAGCGCGGTTGGCGTCGCGCTCGAGCCGCAGATGGATTCGCCGACGGCAAGCACGGCGATCGTGCTCGTGTCGGCCTTGCCGGCGCCCGTGGCGATCACCTGCGTCGTCCCGCCCTTCCGCAGCACGCGGACCAATCCGGTCGCATCCACCGAGAGCAGCGTCTGGTCCACCACGGTCCAGGTGAGGGACGTGGCCGAAGCGGCGTTGCCGTACTGGTCCTGCGACGACGCCAGAAGGCGTAGCGTGTCGCCGACGAGGTTGAGGCGCGCCGTCTTGGGAGTGATCGAGAGGCTGACCAGCGGCCCCGCGGTCACGGTGAACGAAGCCGACGCCGCGGTGGTGACTCCCGTGACACTGGCGCGAACTGTGGCTGGCCCCGCGACGGTGCCGATGGTCACCGTCGTCGAGGCCGAGCCGTCGGAGGCCGAGACCGCCGTTGCCGGTGCGACGACGGCACCACCCGTCGTGGTGAACGAGACAGTGGTGCCCGAGACACCGCCCCCCGATGCGTCCACCACCTTGACGGTGAACTTGCCGGGGGTCGCACCAACCGCGACGCTGGCGGTCGGCGCGACCGTGACGTCGATACGGGCGGGCGCGCTCGCCTTGGGACCGGACCCGCTGTCGCCACATGCGGCAAGTGCGAGCAATGCCAGGGCGGCGACGACGGGACGAGAGAAGGCCATCATTGGGTCCGGACGAGGACGAGCTGAAGATTTCCATTCGGACCCGCCGCAGGGGCAGGAAGCGAGATTGTTGCCGTGCCATTCGCCGGCACTGCGATGCGAAAGTATGCTGCACCGCCCGTCACGATGGAACCAGTCACGGGAGTGCCGTTCGCCAGCGTCGTCACCTGGAGCGGATACGAGCCGCCGCCAGCACCGAGCGCCGGATAGATGTTGTGCCAGTTCCAGCTTGGCTGCTGGAACTGGGTGCCGGACTGCGCGACGTCATCGACGATATGTGACACCGACCAATCCCGGACGAAGGTCGCCAGGTTTCCGCCGACGGCGGCCTGCAGATTCGCGAAGCCCGTCGTACGGCTGTTCACGAGGCTGTAGAAGAAGTTGCCGTCCAGACCAGCCGCAGCCACGCTGCTGACCGAGGCGGAGCGGCTCATCGTGGCCGGAGTGCCGAGCGCGCGGCGCTCGGCAGCGAACCAGGCACGCGCACCAGCCGCACGAGGGACGAGCTCCCGCTCACGCGCGCGCAGGCCGGCCTCGAAGCTCTCGTCGCGTTGGAGTACCGGGGTCGCCGACTCGAGTGGCGATCGCGAGAAGGAGCCGGACTGGAACGGATTGAGCGCAGCCGATGGAGCGCCGATGCCGTTCGCCACGACCGTGTACGGCGACGTTGCCCCCGAGACGAGCGCGAGATTGACGAGCGTGGCCGCGTACTCGCCGGCCGTGGCGCCGGGTGCGAGGGTGATGTCTCCCGACCCTGTCACGACCTGCGCGTCGCCTGCTGGCAGCGCGCTCGTGCCGTTCACCCGGTCCGACGCGTAGCGCAACAGCGACCAGGCCGCACCTCGCGTGGAGAGTGAATCGTCCGGCGCGTAGGGCGAGGACTGCTGCGGCGACTGCAGGTAGCTGCGATAGCGTCCCGAGTTGCCGAGCATGTCGGCGTTGAACGCATTCTTGAGGCGGGTGCTCCC
>JAYUTY010000383.1:0-3747 GCA_043754875.1 Gemmatimonadota bacterium | reverse complement strand
ATGGCTTTCTGCCGCTCATCAGGTCGGACATCCTCGACGGCTCTGCTGCGGCCGGCCTCAAGGGCGTCGCGAGCGGCTGGAACTGGGACCTCAGCAGTGCGCTCGGCGGGAACGAGTTCGGGTTCACCATCAAGAACACGATGAACGTCTCGCTTGGCCCCACGTCACCGAGGCAGCTCGACGCGGGCAAGCTGCGCTTCTCGCAGAGCACGTCGAACCTGGACGTGAACCGTCAGTTCAAGGAAGGGCTCCCGTTCCCGGTGAACGTCGCCGGCGGTGCGGAGTTCAGGGCGGATCGGTATCAGATCGTCGCCGGCGAGCCCGACTCGTGGCGCAACGGCGGTGCGAGGATTCCGGACGCCAGCGGCAACCCGACCGGCGGCATCGCGCCAGGCGGAGCACAGGTGTTCCCGGGCTTCAAGGCCGACAGCGGCAACAAGAAGGGCGACGCCGGCACGCAGCATCGCAGCAACGGCGCGCTCTACGCCGACATCTCGTCGGACCTGACCTCCAAGCTGCTCGTGGACGTCGCCGGCCGGTTCGAGGATTACAGCGACTTCGGCACGACGACGACGGGCAAGCTGTCGTCGCGGTTTCAGGTCGTGAAGGGCTTTGCCCTGCGTGGCGCAGCGAGCACCGGCTTTCGCGCCCCGTCGCTGATGCAGGAGTACTTCACCTCCACCGCGACGAACTTCGTCGGCGGCGTGCCCTTCGACGTGAAGACGTTCCAGGCCAACTCGCCCGAGGCGATCGCGCTCGGCTCGTCGCCGCTGAAGGCGGAGAAGTCGCAGAACTACAGCATCGGCATGGCGCTCGAGCCGATGGCGGCGCTCTCCGTCACCGCCGACTACTACGTCGTGGGAATCGATGACCGGATCGTGCTCTCGAACAACTTCACGGGCGATTCTGCAGTTGCGGCACTCAAAAGAATTGGTGTGACGGGCATCTCGGGCGGACGCTTCTTCACCAACGCCGTCGACACGAAGACGCACGGCTACGACATCATCGCCAACTACGGCGTCACCTTCGGCAACAGTGGCGTTGCGCGCCTCTCGGCAGCGTACAACCACAACCGCACGCGCGTCACACGCGTCGACACGCTGCCCGCGAACCTCTCCAAGCTCAAGACGTCGCTGTTCGATCGCGTCGAGCAGGGGCGCATCGAGGAGGGCAACCCGGAGAACAACCTGATCCTCTCCGGCAACTACAACTTGCGCGGCTACGGCCTCATGCTGCGCACGCAGCGCTTCGGTCAGGTCACTTCCTACGGCTCGTCTGCGGCCAATGCGTTCGGACCGCTCGATCAGGTGTTCTCGCCCAAGTGGATCACGGACGCGAGTGCATCGATCGGGCTGGGACGCCTGACCTTCACTGCCGGCGCCGACAACATCCTCGACGTCTATCCGGACAGGAACAACAACAACGGCAACATCGCGACGCTCGCCACCGAGAATGGCGGCACGTCGAACTTCGGCATCTTCCCGTATGCCGGCATCTCGCCGTTCGGCTTCAACGGCCGCTTCGTCTACGTGAAGCTCGCCGCGGGGATGTAGCAGTCATGCCGCTCGCAGCGGCGCACAAGCACGCGCAGTGACACCGAGGGCCCCGCAGCGCACGGGGCCCTCGGTGCGCTTTCGGCCGCGACGTCCTCCGCTCACATTTCCGGCGTGATCCCTTCACCCGTGGTCTGGACGCCCTCCGCGGAGGACATCGAGCGCGCGAACGTCACGCGCTTCATCCGCGACGCCGTCAATCCACTCGGCGGCGCGGCGGCGGCTGTCACTGACAGCAGGTCGCTGTACGAGTGGTCGATCGCCGAGCCCGAGCTGTTCTGGGCCGCGCTCTGGCGCTTTGTCGGCGTGCTCGCCGACGCGCGCCCTGGCGTCGAGCCGTGGGACGATGTGCTCGTCGGCCGCGACCGTGTCGCGCCGCCTGATCCGGAGCAAGGCCCGCACTGGTTTCGCGGTGCGCGACTCAACTTCGCCGAAAACCTTCTGCGGCATCGGGACGATCGCACGGCGCTGGTGCTCTGGACCGAAAGGGGGCGGGGGCGAACACTGACCTACTCGGAGCTCGCGCACGACGTCGCCCGCTTTGCCGCCTTTCTCCGCCAGAGCGGCGTCGTCGAGGGAGATCGCGTCGCCGGCTACCTGCCGAACATTCCGGAATCCGTCGTGGCGATGCTCGCGGCGGCGTCGATCGGCGCGCTCTGGTCCTCGTGCTCACCCGACTTCGGTGCGGCCGGGGTGCTCGACCGCTTCGGGCAGATCGAGCCGAAGGTGCTCGTGATCGCCGATGGCTATCGGTATGGGAACAAGGCGATCGACGTCATCGGCCGCGCTCGGGACGTGGTCGCCTCGCTCCCATCGGTGACACGCGTCGCGGTGGTGGCGCATCTCGCGCCGGACGCGGCAGCCAGCGTCGACACGCTCACGGCTTTGGAGCCGCCGATCGAGCGCGGGATCTGGTGGCGCACCGCACTTCGTGCGGGCGACGGAGCGCCGCTCGACTTCGCGCGGCTTCCGTTCGATCACCCGCTGTACGTGATGTACTCGTCCGGCACGACGGGGCTGCCCAAGTGCATGGTGCACGGGGCAGGTGGAACGCTGCTCCAGCACCTCAAGGAGCTGGTGCTGCACACCGACCTGACGCGGGATCGGACCATCTTCTACTACACGACGTGTGGGTGGATGATGTGGAACTGGCTCGTGTCGTCGCTCGCCGTGGGGAGCACGGTGGTCCTCTACGACGGCGCTCCGCTCATCCGGGGCCGCGCGATCCTCTGGGACATCGTCGAGCGGGAGCACGTCAGTGTGCTCGGCACGAGCGCCAAGTGGCTCGCGCTCACCGAGAAGGAGGGCGCCGTCCCGCTCCGGACGCACGACCTTTCCGCGCTACGAACGATCCTCTCGACGGGCAGTCCGCTGGCCGAACACAGCTTCGACTACGTCTACACGTCGGTGAAGCCGACGGTGCGTCTCAGCAGCATCAGCGGCGGCACGGACATCATCTCCTGCTTCGCTCTCGGTGATCCCACGCGACCCGTGCGCCGTGGGGAGTTGCAGACGCGTGGCTACGGCATGCGCGTCGAAGTCTGGGACGACGCGGGACGACCGCTGGTGGGGGTTCCAGGGGAGCTGGTCTGCACGGCGCCGTTTCCGAGCATGCCCGTGGGATTCTGGAACGATCCGCAGGGGGAGAAGTACCGCGCGGCGTACTTCGAGACTTTCCCGAACGTCTGGCGCCATGGGGATTGGGCCGAGCTGACTGCTGCTGGCGGACTGATCATCTACGGGCGGAGCGACGCGACGCTCAACCCCGGTGGGGTGCGCATCGGGACGGCGGAGATCTACCGGCAGGTGGATCAGCTCGAGGAGATCATGGAGAGCCTGGTGATCGGCCAGCGCTTCGTGGGCAAGCGCGGAGAGGACGAGCGGGTCGTGCTCTTCGTGCGGCTGCAGCCCGGGGCGACGCTCGACGACGCGCTGAGCGACCGCATCCGGCGCCAGATCCGCGAGCACGCGACCCCTCACCACGTGCCGAAGAAGATCATCCAGGTGGCCGACCTGCCACGGACGATCAGCGGCAAGCTCACCGAGCTGGCGGTGCGCGACGTCGTGCACGGGCGTCCCGTGCGAAATGTGGACTCGCTCGCGAACCCCGACGCCCTTGCGCTCTTTCGCGACCTGCCCGAGCTGCAGCGATAGCGCCGGCTCTCCGCGGAGTGTCTCGGGTATTAGCTTTCCG
>JAYUTY010000382.1:0-3750 GCA_043754875.1 Gemmatimonadota bacterium | reverse complement strand
AGCGCGCGGGCACTCGCCTCGGGCACGCGCACCCGCGCGAAGAGCGGGGCCGGCTCGGTCACGCGAAAGAGCGTATCGCCGATCGCGACGAACCGCTTCGGCCGAGCCTGGCGCGCCGTGACGACACCGGCGAAGGGCGCAGTGACCCGCGTTCGTTCCACGTCGTTCTGCGACTTGCGCCGTGCGATCTGCGTCTGGCGCAGCTGGAGCTCTGCCTGCTCGGAATCTGCGGAGGTGACGAAGCCGGACTTGGTCAGGGCGCGCGCGCGCACCGCGGCGCGTCCAGCATTCTCGAACGCGGCCTCGGCGCTGGCGAGCGCGATTTCCTGCTCCGTGCTCTCCATGCGCGCGAGCGGCTGCCCAACACGCACGCGGTCACCGAGCTCGGCGAACAGCGAGTCGATCGTGCCCGCGGATCGCGCAACGACTGCGGCATCGTGCTCCACGTAGAGCTGCGCCGGGAGATCGATGGCCAATGCGACGGTGCTGGTATCGACGGTGAACTCCGCCAGCGCGGGCAACGTGGCGAGCGGCGCACCTGCCTGCTGCGGGCCGGAAGTGCGGGTGAGTGGGGGCGGCGGACTCGCCGATCTCGCATCGCCGCCGCAGCCGAGCAGCGCGCCGGCCAGGGACAGGGAAAAAGCGCGGAACACGAACGAGGTGCTGCTCACGACCACATCCTCCACCACGAGAGCCGTAGGGCGCGCACAGGATCGCGCGCCACTCGCCAAAGCACCGATGCGGGCTCCGTCAGCACGCGGGCATACGCCGCCATTCCCGGACGAAGCAGTGCGTCCGGGTTGCCGAAGGTGGCTCGAACAGGAAAGAGCACGTGCCCATCGCTTGCATGGGCCAGCGACGCGACGGACACCACGTGGCCGGTGAACGTCTGCTGTGGCAGCGCGTCCACGCGGAGGTGTACCTCGTCGCCCTCGCGCACGCGCGCGATGTCGCGCTGGTCCACGCCGAACTCCAGCTCCAGCGAATCGGTGCGCCCAACGACCGCGAGCAGATCGCCCGCGTCCGCGTGAGAGCCCACGCGCTCTTCGGGGCGCGCCGTGAGCACCACACCACGTACCGGTGCTCGCAGCGTGGTGGACGCCAACTGCTCATCCAGCAGACCCGCGGCGCGGTGCAGCACGCGCGCGCGGGTACGCTGGAGCTGCTCCGCGCCGGCGTCGCCTCGCGAGGCGGCGATCGATGCCTCACGCTCGACGCCCTCGACTGCGGCGATGGCCGCGTCGCGCTGCGCCCGAAGCTCATCGTCGCGCAGGTGCGCCACCGGCGCGCCGCGCTCGACTGTCATCCCCTCACGCACGAAGACGCGATCGATCACACCGGCAATCGTCGGACGCACTTCCGCGCGCATGAGGGGCCGGAACACCGGATCGGCACCGGTGACGCGCAACGGCCAGCGGATGAGCGTCAGTGCCGCAATCACGAGAATTGCACAGGCTGCATAGATCGCGCGGCGGCGGCGAGGCAGCTCGAGGAAGGCCTCCCTTCTCGCACTGAATGCGCCGATCGCGTCGGCCAGCGGCACCTGGTGATAGAGGCGCGCATTGCGCACCGCCACCGTCGCCTGGTTGCTCAGGATTTCAGCGAGGTCGCGCTGGTGCTCAGTCGCGAACTCCGAGCGCTCCGCCTCGAACAGGAGGATCCCGACGATCCCCTCCTCATCCTTGAGCGGGAGGTAGAGGCCGCTCATCACCCCGTCGCGTTCGAGGTCCCCGCCGAAGACGTTGACGAACATGCGCTCGGCGTCCGAGCCGGGGTCCGTGCGCTCGGAGAGATAGAACGACTCGCCCAGCCCGGCGGCCCACGCGGCACGGACTGCGAGATCCTGGAGCGCAGGGTCCGCAGAGTCCACCTCATCAGTGCCAGCGACAGCGCGGATGTCGCAGACGCCATGTTCGTAGAGGGCAACGGCGCCGCGATCGAAGCTCAACGCGCGGCTCGAGAGGTTGACCACCGTGCGGAGCACACGGTCCAGGTCCAGCGTCGAGGTGATCTCGCGGCTCATCTCCGTGATGAGCGCGAGATCGCGCGCACTGTCGCTGGCATTCTTCTGACTCTCGGCCAACCGGGCAGCGCCGGCCATCGCGGCGCCAGCGGCGTCTGCAAGCCTGCGGAGCGCGTCCCGCTCGGCGGCGCTGAACTCTGCCGTCGAGGCGAGTGAGCGAGTGACGCGCAGGAGGGCGGTCTCGCGCCCCTGTACCACGATTGCGGCAGTCGCGACGGATACGTCGCGCTCTCCGTTCACCGGGAGAGCGACATCCTCGAGTTCGACGGAGACGCCGGACAGCAGTTCCCGCCCGGTGCCGATCGCGCCACGGCAGATGCGCTGACCACCGGACAGAATCCAGATGGAGGCGCCATCCGTCGCGATGACGTCGCTCGCCGAGGCGAGCGCCATCCCGGCGATTGCACCCGCATCGTCCGCGGCGAGGAACTCGAGCGTGGCGTCGTGGAGCGCGTCGGTGGAGGGTGCCGACGCCGTCGGAAGGGCGGATGAAGACATCACTGCCGTCGTGTCCAGACTTGCCACACGCGTTCTGAAGGGAGGGCGAGAAGCTCAGCGGCCAACGTCGCGCGTTTCGACAGCCGGCGCAAGAGAGGGGAGAGTGAGGGGCAGTACACCGGTGTGCAAAACGACGCCGCACGAGGACGAATCCTCGTGCGGCGTCGCGTTGCCAGCAACCCGTCCAGGGGCGCTGGCGCTTGCGGCTACTACACGGCGGGAAGAAGCGGCGCGATGCGCGACTCCAGCTCCTGCACCGTGAACTCGATCGCTTCGGCGTCCTGCTGCGTGACGGCCTTGACCTGCTCCTTCTGCTCGGACGTCAGGTCGATGCGGACGAATTCCTTCTCATTCTGGCTAGACATTGATCGAGTCTCGTTGGAAAGTGGGTGAGACAGCTGGGTGGTCTACCGTCAGGATGCGCTGGCGCCTACGGCTAGTAGGCGACGCAGCGAGGTGCGATGCGGGACTCGAGCTCCTGCACCGTCAGCTCGATGGCGTCGGCGCTCTGATCCGTCACCTTCTTGACCTGCTCTTTCTGCTCGGCCGTGAGGTCGATGCGGACGATTTCCTTCGGGTTCTGGCTTGACATTGATTGAGTCTCGCGTGGATGTGAATGAAACAGCCGGGATGATTGCAGTCAGAGAAAGGTGCTTTCTACTGGGCGCGGAGCGCAAAGCGTGGCGCGATGCGCGCCTCCAACTCCTGCACGGTGAGCTCGATCGCCTCGGCGTTCTGCTCCGTCGCCGCCTTGACCTGCTCCCTCTGCTCGGACGTCAGGTCGATGCGGACGATGTCGCTCTCGTTCTGGCTGGACATGGTGGGATTCCTCATTCCGAATGGTGACGGCCGGTGGAGCACGAGAGAGAAGCTGCGTCGCGATCGTGAATCGAGCGTGAATGCTCCGGGTCGCATCGTGAATCCGGATTCGATCTCGACCCTCATTGTTGTAAACGTCTGCTTATATCGTCGCCCTTTCGACGAGGGCCCTCACGCCGTACCTTCGCGGCCAAACCTCGACGGAGAACGGTGGAGATTCTCGCGCTGCGATTGTGTGGTGACGTCGAACTGACGAGCGTCAGCGGTGCAGTCGTCGAGCCGGTGCTCGGCGCCAAGGCACTCGCACTGTTGGCCTTCCTGGCACTGGAACCGGGCATCCACCAGCGCGAGGAATTGACCACCCTGCTCTGGGGAGACTCGCCAGAAGAGAAGGCGAAGGCGTCGCTGCG
>JAYUTY010000381.1:0-10878 GCA_043754875.1 Gemmatimonadota bacterium | reverse complement strand
TGTTCGCCGAAGTGGCCGACGACTACCGCGCGTATGGCGTGGCCAACGCGCACCGGCACCTGCCCGAGATGTCGGCGACGATCCAGGGGATGGGAAGCTCGGCCGAGTTGATCTTCACGCCACACCTGCTCCCGGTCGCGCGCGGCATCCTCTCGACGATGACCATCCCGCTCACCGTGTCGCTGGCGGATCCCCTCGCGCCGTTTCACGTCGCGTACGAGAACGAGCCATTCGTGGAGCTCGCCGCCGAGCAGCCGACACTCCGGGACGTGGTGCGCCGCAACGTGGTGCGAATCTCCGCCACCATGATCGCCGGCCTCCGCACGCCGACGCTGCTCGTCACCTCGGCGATCGACAACCTCGTGAAGGGGGCGGCTGGACAGGCGCTGCAGAACGCGAACCTGATGTGCGCGTTCGACGAGACGATGGGGCTGCCGCTGTGACACGCGTCATCAAGGTGGGTGGACGCCCGCAGAACGACGTGCGCCTCCCGGAGGCGATCGCCGCGGCGCATCGCCGCGCCCCCGGCTCGCTGCTCATCGTGCACGGTGGCGGCGACGAGACGAGCACGCTGCAGCGGATGTACGGCGTCGAGCCGCGCTTCCGCGGCGGACGGCGCGTGACGGGCCAACTCGACCTCGACATCATCCGGATGTCGCTCTCCGGCGCGGCGAACAAGCGGCTCGTCGCGACGCTCGTCGCGCGCGGCGTGCCGGCGCTCGGGCTCTCGGGCGAGGACGCCGCGCTGCTGACCGCCACGCCAATCGATCTTGAGGAGTACGGCTTGGTCGGCACGCCGTCGGAGATCAACGTGGGGCTGCTGCTCCACCTTCTGGCTGGCGGCTACCTGCCTGTGCTCTCGCCGGTGAGCCGCTGCCGTGATGCGGCGGTGGGACTGACGCTCAATGTCAATGGTGACGATGCCGCTGCGGCGATCGCGGTCGCGATCGAGGCAAGCGAACTGCTGCTGGTCAGCGACGTGGTCGGCGTGCTGGTGAATGACGAGCCGCTCGGCACCATCGGCCCGGACGATGCGCACCGACTCATCAACGACGGTGTCGCGAAGGGTGGCATGAGCGCGAAGCTGCAGGCGGCGCTCGTGGCACTCGAAGGTGGTGTGGAGCGGGTACGAATCTCTGATATCGCCGCGATCGAGGATCCGGATCGTGGCACGGTGCTGACGCGAGTGGGGAGTGTGTGCACATGACGCCGACGACGATGGACACCGCAGCGGATGCCGCCGCGACGACGAGCGCACAGGACGCACAGCCCGGAAGTGCCGGACTTCCGCTGGCGACCGAGAGCGCGATCCTGGGCACGTACAAGCGTGCCCCGGTGGAGTTCGTCCGTGGCGAGGGCGTCTACCTCTACGACAGCACGGGCAAGGCGTACCTCGACTTCGTCAGCGGCATCGCCGTCAACGCGCTCGGATACGACGACGCCGGTCTCAAGGCGGCCATGCATGCCGCGGTGGACGGGCTCGTACACACGTCCAACCTCTACAGCACCGCGCCGGGCGAGCGGCTGGCCGCGGCACTCGTCGAGAAGTCGTTCGCCGACAAGGTGTTCTTCTGCAACTCCGGCGCGGAAGCCAACGAGGGCGCGTTCAAGTTCGCGCGGCGCTGGGCGCGCACGAAGGGCGATGCGAAGCACGAGATCCTTGCGCTGCGCGGTGCCTTTCACGGCCGGCTGTTCGGCACGCTCGCCGCGACCGACCGTCCGGCCTATCGGCTCCCCTTTCGTCCGCTCGTGCCCGGCGTGTCGATCTTCGAGCGCGACCTCGCGGAGCTGGACGCCGCACTGAGCGAGGATACCGTAGCCGCGCTGATCGTCGAGCCGGTGCAGGGCGAGGGTGGCGTGCGCGTGCTCGACCACGGGTTCCTGCGCGAGCTGCGCGCCCTCACGCGCGAGCGCAACGTTGCGCTCATCCTGGACGAGATCCAGTGCGGCCTCGGCCGCACCGGGACGCTGTTCGCCTATGAGCAGGCGGGCATCGAGCCCGACATGGTGACGCTCGCGAAGCCGGTCGCCGGTGGGCTGCCGATGGGAGTGATCCTGATGACCGACGCGATCGCCGAGACGATCAAGCCGGGCGATCACGGCACGACATTCGGCGGCGGTCCATTCGTCGCTTCGGTGGCGCTGCATGTCTTCGAGCGGCTCGCCGACCCGGCGATGCTGCGCCACGTACGCGAGACGGGCACGTGGTTCGGCAAGCAGCTCGCCGAGCTTGCGCATCGCTCGACCCGGATCCGGCAGATTCGTGGCGTCGGGTTCATGTGGGGGATCGACATCATGGGCACGGCATCGCACGTCGTCAGTGAGGCGCTCGGTCGCGGCCTGCTCGTCTGTTCCGCCGGCGACTACACCGTGCGCCTGCTGCCACCGCTCGTCGCCACGCAGGACGAGCTCGCGCGCGGGCTGCAGATTCTCGAGGACGTCCTCTGATGGCGCCTGACCTGTTCGTGCGTCGCGCTCGCCCCGCGGATGCGGCGGCGATCTCGCGCCTGAACAACTTCTTCGCCAGCGAAGGGCAGATGCTGTGGCGGACGCCCGAGATGGTCACGCTGGCGATCGACGATTACGTGGTCGTTCAGAACCAGGCGGGCGAGCTGCTGGCGTGCGGCGCGCTCAAGGAGTATTCGCCGAGCGTGGCCGAGGTGGCGGCGATCGCGGTGTCGCCCGAGGCACACGGCAAGGGCTTGGGGCGCGCGATCGTCGAGGCGGTGGAAGGGCTCGCGCGCAAGCGCGGCATCTACGACGTGTTCGCGCTCACGCTGCAGCCCGACTTCTTCGCGGCGATCGGCTACCAGCGGGTCGATCGCGCCCGCTATCCCGAGAAGATTCGGCGCGACTGCCTCGGCTGCGCACGGCGCTTCGCGTGCAACGAGATCTGCTATGCCAAGAACCTTCTCGTGGAGGAGCTTCGGCGGGCGGCGTAGAATGGCGGGCTAGATAAAGAGACAGCTGAGGAATTCTTCAGGGTGTGGGCTGGTGGATACGGGCCAGGCGGTGCTTGTTCGTGCCGAGTGAAGCGCTCCGAGACCGACGCGCTGCCGCGCCGGTGACGCTCCCACCCGCCTCGAAGGTCGCCCGTGGTCGTTTACCGCACGGACATCGCCTTCGTCGATCATGTGCGTGAGCGCTCCGCCGCTGACGTGCACGTCCTGATCACGCGACAGACGACCGGCGGTGGTGGCGCGTCGTTCGCGCTCGCCTTTTATGGGCAGCGGCGATTCGTCGGGGTCAACGACACGCTGGCAGTAAGCACGCCGCAGGGCACGACGGAGGACGAACAGCGCCACGCGCTCGCCCGAGCCATCAAGCTCGGCCTGGCGCGCTACCTCGCACGTACGGCGGAGGGCGCGCGCGCCACGGTATCCGTGGAGCAGGGGGCGAGCGGCGGGCGGGCGGCCGTGTCGGCGCGTGATCTCTGGAATGCCTGGGTCTTCCGGATCGGCGCGAACGTGAACGCGCAGCGCGAGCGCGATTTCGGCAACAACTACATCTACGGCAGCGTCAACGCGTCATGTGTGACGCAAGAGTGGAAATCCAACTTCCGTCTCAGCGAGAACTACAGCGACCAGTCGTTCACGATCGACGGCGACCGGATCACGAGCGTGAAGCGCAACTTCGGTGGGGCCACGCAGCAAGTTCGCAGCCTCGGCGAACACTGGTCCGCCGGATTCCTTGCCGCCGCCGGCTCGTCCACGTACCTCAACGAGCATCTCTTCGCGAACGCGGCGCCAGCGGTCCAGTACGACGTGTATCCCTACCGGGAGTCCACACGCCATGCACTCACCTTTCTCTACTCGGCGGGCATCCGGCATTTTCGCTACGACGACACGACCGTGTACTTCAAGACGCGGGAGACGCTGCCGTACGAGTCGCTCACGGCGAACCTGTCCCAGAAGCAGAAGTGGGGATCGCTGAGCTTCGAGGTCAACGGCACCCACTACCTGAACGACCTGGGCAAGAGCCGCCTCGTCTTCTATCCCGAGGCCGACGTGCGGCTCATCAAGGGGCTGAGCCTCAACCTGTTCGGCAACTACACGGTGCTGCACGACCAACTCTACCTGCCAAAGGGCGATCTGACGCGCGAAGAGGTGCTGCTCCGCCAATCCCAGGCGGCGACGAGCTATACCGCGTTTCTCTACCTGGGCATCAGCTACACCTTTGGCTCCGTGCTCAACAACGTCGTCAACCCTCGCTTCACCAGCGCGACGAGTGAGTTCTAGCATTTGCGCGAAGCCGTGCGGCGGGATCAATGCGAGGCATCACAGCATGGGATCAGTCTGCAGGAGCGGTGTATAGATTCCGGTATCCTCGCCGCCACCCCGGGGCGCGACCGGCCACGCCACCTGCCACGCCAATTCCGCCGACCACCATGCGTCCTCGCCTCCAGCTCGCCGCATTGTCCGGCCTCGCCGCGACGCTCTGCACCGGACAGTTGCCCGCGCAGGTGACTGCGCGGCCAACCGTGCCGCCTGCCACGAGGCCCGTCGCGCCGCCTGCCGCACCATCCCTCGCGCGGCCCAGGCTCGTCGTCTTCCTGACGATCGACCAGATGCGTGCCGACTATCTGGACCGGTGGAGTGGCCAGCTCACCGGCGGGCTCGCGCGCCTGCGGAACGGCGGGGCGGTGTTCACGAACGCGTATCAGGACCACGGCGTCACCGAGACGGCGCCTGGACATTCGGTGACGATGTCAGGGCGCTTCCCGCGCTCCACGGGCATCCTCCGCAACACGGCCGGGGTGGAAGATCCGCAATCGCCCCTCTTGACCTCCCGTGACGCGCCGGCCTCGCCGTACCGCTTCCGCGGCTCGGTGCTGATGGACTGGCTCCGCGCGCGCGACACCAACTCGCGCGGGCTGTCGATCTCGCGCAAGGATCGCGGCGCCATCCTCCCCATGGGACGCGCGAAGCAGAGCGTCTTCTGGTACGCGACGTCCAATGGCGAGTTCACGACGAGCCGCTACTACGCCGATTCGCTGCCGAACTGGATCAAGACCGTGAACGCCCGCCGCGTGCCGCAACGCGCCGCCGGCCGAGTCTGGTCGCTCCTGCTCGAGCCGGCTGCCTACACGGAATCGGACACCGTGTTCGTCGAGAACAACGGGCAGGACATCGCCTTCCCGCACCAGCTCTCGTCCGACACAGCGCGATCGGCCGCGGCCTTTCCCGGCACGCCGTGGATGGATCCGCTGACCCTCGATGCCGCCCTCGCTGGCCTCCAGGCACTCGACCTCGGGCGCGGCCCACATCCGGACATCCTCGCCATTTCGCTCTCGGCCACCGACTACATCGGGCACCGCTGGGGGCCGGACTCGCGCGAGCAGCACGACAACATCATCCGCCTCGATCGCTCGCTCGGCGCCTTCATCGACTCGCTGTACAAGATCCGCGACTCGAGCACGATCGTCTTCGCGCTCACGGCCGATCACGGTGTGACCTCGTACCCCGAGGTGGCGGGAATGCGGGCGCACCGTGAGCCGGCACCGCAGTACGACCTGAGCTCAGCCGTGCAGGGGCTCCGCTCCGCACTCCGCACCGCGAAGGTGGACACGACGGCCGTCACGCTCGACGGACCGCTCGTCTACGTGGACCGCGCGGCGTTCACCCGTGCCGGCGTCGATCGCGCTCCGATCCTCGAGCGATTCGCGGCCTTCGCGCGCACGCTCACCGGCATCGCGCGCGTGGACCGCGTGAGCGACCTCGCCACCCGCGACACGGTACGCGATGCGGTCACGCGACGCTGGGTGCACATGATCCCACCCGACTCGCCGGTGGAGTACGTGGTCACCCCGGTCGAAGGCGCCTATCCGGCCGGCGCGACGATCGCGGAGCACGGCGCGCCATACGACGACGACGCGCACGTACCACTCGTCTTCTACGGTCCCATGTTCAAGGCGGGACGCTATCCAATGCGTGCGCTCGTCGCCGATGCTGCCCCAACACTCGCCTTCGTTCTTGGCGTGCCGCCCACAGAGCACCTGGACGGCCGCGTCCTCGGCCAGGCGATCACCGGCGGCACTCCGCCAGCACGGTGACCCGATGGCGGAACGACGTGTGAGTGGGCTGAGCGGCCTGCAGCAGGCGTTCGACGAGGTCCGCTTCGGTACGATGCGCACGCTCAATCTGCGCGAGTCGCTCCCCACCGCGAGCGAAGCCGCGCGGCGTGTCGAGCTCTGGCTGCGCGATCATCAGGTGCAGCAGTCGGGCGAGGTGCTCGTCATCACCGGGCGCGGCAACAACAGCGAGGGCGGCGTGTCAGTGGTGCGCGAAGGGAGCATCCGCGTCTTTCACGAGCTGCGTCGCAAGGGAGTCATCGCCGACTTCGCCGAGCACACGGCGGGCTCGTTCGTCGTCACGCTCGCCCCTGTGCGGGCCATGTTCGACGCGGCGAAGCGCCGGCGCGAGCACACGCCCGTGCCCCTCCCCGCCTCGCCACCCACACTCGCCGCGCTCAGCGAGGAGACGCGCACTCTGCTGCGCGCCCTCGCCGAACGGTCGCTCGACGCGCTCGGCGTGCGCGAGCGCGGACCGTTCGTGGAGAGCGAGATGCTCAAGCTGTTCGGGTCGATCGCCGCCACCGTACCGGAGGGGGCCGATCGCGAGTCGCGCTTCCGGCGCGCCATCGAGGCGGCGATGCGCGAGTTCGACTAGTGCCACGAATTGCGTGCCACGAGTTCCACGTGCTGGATGGCTGACCGAGCACTGACGCACGTCCTGCCGCCACTCACGTGAGCGGTGGCCGTGGGACAGATTGTGGCATCGCTCCACACGCCACCCTTCTGCTCCCGCCATGACTCTGCTTCTGCCGTGGTCGCGCGCCGCGCGGTCGTCTCTCGTGATCGCCTGCCTGATTCCCGCCGTGCTGAGCGCCCAGGGAGTGAGCACCACATCTCTCCCGGGCTTCAGCGCATCCAATGCCGCAGTGGAGCGCACGCTCGAGGCGCAGGCGATCGCGCGTCCCGATCCCACGCGCGCCCGCGCCCTCTCTCGTGCCCTCTCGGCTGAGACACACGTGGCCGGCACGCCGGCCCAGGCGCGCACTCGCGACTATGTGATCGCGCAGATGAAGGCGATGGGCATCGAGACCGAGGCCCGCCAGTACGACGTCTTCATCCCGCACCCGACCGCGGTGCAGCTGTGGCGCGTATCGCCGCGCCAGAAGGCGCTCTCCCTCGCCGAGCCGGCGGTCGCGGGTGATCCGACATCGGCCCTGTCGCAGTACCTCACGGTCAACGGCAGTAGCGCCCCGGGCGACGTGACCGGCCAAGTGGTCTACGTCAACTACGGCCTGATCGAGGACTATGCGCAGCTCGACTCGTTGGGCATCTCGGTGCGCGGAAAGATCGCCGTCGCTCGCTACGGTCGGTCGTTTCGCGGCATCAAGGCACGCGAGGCCGAGAAGCACGGTGCGTCGGCCCTGCTCATCTACAGCGACCCACAGGACGACGGCTACGTGCGCGGCGACGTGTACCCGGCTGGCCCGATGCGCAATCGCGACGGCGTGCAGCGCGGCAGCGTGATGAACGGCGCCGGTGACCCGGCGACGCCGGGCTACGCGGCCAAGCCGGGCGCGCCGCGTCTGCCGCTCGACAAGATGGACATCCCGCACATCCCGGTCGTCCCGATCTCGTACGGCAACGCGAGCGAGCTGCTCGACGGACTCCGCGGTCCCGGCGCGCCAACTGGTTGGCAGGGCGGCCTGCCCTTCCGGTACCACGTGGGCCCGGGCGCCATCACGGCGCGCGTGCGCGTGACGGACGACCGCGCCACGCGCGGCACCAAGCCGATCTACGACACCTTCGGGATCGTGCGCGGCAGCGAGTTCCCCGACGAGCTGGTGATCATCGGCGGTCATCGCGACGCGTGGGGACCAGGCGCCGCGGACAACGTGAGCGGCACGGTGAGCGTGCTCGAGGCGGCGCGTGCCGTCGCCGAGGCGGTCAAGGCCGGTCATCGCCCCAAGCGCACGATCGTCTTCGCCACCTGGGACGCCGAAGAGTGGGGGCTGATGGGCTCCACCGAGTACGTCGAGGACGACTCGCTGCGCCTGATGCGTGGTGCGGTCGCCTACCTCAACCAGGACGTCGCCGCACAGGGGGTGCGCTTCGGCGGCGGCGGATCCCCCTCACTGCGTCCCGCGCTGCGTGACATCGCCCGCGCCGTGCCCGATCCGAGCGGCAAGGGAAGTGTGTATGCCGAGTGGCGCCGCGCGGCAGCGGTTGCGGACACGGCAGAGCCGGAGATGGGCGATCCGGGTGGCGGCTCGGACTTCGCCGGCTTCTACAACCACCTGGGCATCCCGATCGCCGAGTGGGGCTTCGGCGGAGCCGGTGGCGTGTACCACTCGCAGTACGACGACTTCGCCTGGATGTCGCGCTTCGGGGACTCGACCTTCGCCTACCACGCCGCGGCGGCACGGATCGGCGCGGCGCTGGTGCTGCGCCTCGCGAACGCCGACATCCTGCCGTACGACTACGTGGAGTTCGCGCGCACCATGCAGGGCTACCTGCCGGCGCTCGACCGCTCGCTCACAGCAAAGCGGTGGAGCACCACGGCGACGACCGAGCTGCGGGCCGCGATGCAGCGGCTCGAGCGTGAGGCCACGGCCTTCTCAACGGCACGCGACGGCGCGCTCGCGGCGGCCGCACCGGCGCGGGAGCAGCGGCTGGCGGTGAACGCCGCGCTCCGCCAGGTGGAGCGAGCGCTCACGCGGCCGGCCGGGCTCCGCACCCGTCCCTGGTACCGCAACCTCATCTACGTGGCCGACGAGAACAACGGCTATGCGAACATGGTCTTCCCGTCGGTGAACGAGGCGATCCGGGCGAACGACGAACGGTTGACGAGCGACGAGCTCGCCGACTTGGCGCGCCGGTTCGACGCGGCCACGCGCGCACTCGCGACGGCGCGCACCGCATTGGAGGCCGGACGATAAGGACACCATAAGGGCGCCGCACGCGCGCGCGTGCGGCGCCAGCACCACGCTAGCACTCGGATTGCGCACACAGCCCCACATCCCGTGTGCTCCTGCCTCGGCAGACGCATGCCCGAAGGCGGCCCGCCTATTGCGTCGCCGCGCACTGCTCGTGACTGGGGACGGTTTGATGGCTCTGATGGCGCACAACGACGACCGACAGACGTTCGCAGTCCTCCGCTTGTCGACGGAGGAGCGTGACGCCCTGCAGCACTATGCCGCTCGCGCGAGCTGGCCGTCGGGCTTCCAGGTCTACGCGCGCGGAAGCGCGGCGGACGGGGTCTTCGTCGTCACGCAGGGGCGAGTCGTGCTTCGGAGCCGCGTGCGCGCCGGCCGCGGCTTCGTGCCGTGGGTGGCCACTCCCGGCGAAACGTTCGGCGCGGAGGGGCTCTCGCCGAACGGCGTCTATGCCACCGACGCACGCGCTGACGAGGCGACGGAGACACTGTTCCTCACCTCCGCCAAGCTGCGCGCCTTCATCCGCGAGCAGCCGGTGCACGCGCTCCGGCTGATCGGTCAGGTGATGAGCGAGCGCACGGCCCTGCTCGACAAGCTGCGCGAGCTCACCACGCTCTCCGTCGAGCAGCGCCTGGTCGCCACGCTCCAGCGCATGACGGCCAACGAGAGCTTCGTGCAGGCCGACGGCCGGTTGGAGCTCTGCAGTGCGCGCTACCGGCTCCTCTGCGAGCTCGTTGGTGCGACGCGCGAGTCGGTGTCGCTGGTGCTCGGGAAGCTTGTGGCCGAGGGGCTCGTCGAGCGTGTCGGAACGACGCTCTACGTCGCTTCGTCCTCGCGTCTCTCTCAGCGGCGTCCTGCAGCGACGGTTGGCGATGCATCGATCGCCGACGCGCTGCTCGCCACGGGGCTCGCGGACGCGAGCGCCTCGGCGCTGCTGTAAGCACTACTGTAGACGCCGCCGTCTCCGTCGCCGCCGTAGCGAACCTCGCGCGGGCGCGAGGACTTATATTCTCGTCCCCGCCCCGAGGCCGTGCCATGCCCGATCACTCCCCCGCTCTGTCCCCCGACGAGCTGCAGCGCTATCACCGCCACCTCATCCTCCCCGACGTCGGGGAGGATGGGCAGCGCCGGCTGAAGGGCGCGCGCGTGTTGGTCGTGGGTGCGGGAGGGCTCGGCTCTCCAGTGGCGCTCTACCTCGCTGCCGCCGGCGTGGGACAGCTCGGGATCGTGGACGCGGACGCGGTCGAGCTGAGCAACCTGCAACGCCAGGTGCTCCACGGCACGCGCGACGTCGGGCGCCCCAAGGTCGACTCGGCCCGCGAGCGGCTGCGTGAGCTCAACGCCAACGTGGACGTCGCCACATTCCAGACGCGGCTCACGAGCGCGAATGCGCTCGAGCTGATGCGCGGCTACGACGTGGTGATCGACGGGACGGATAATTTTCCGACACGCTACCTCGTCAACGACGCGTGCGTCCTGCTCGGAATCCCCAACGTGTACGGCAGCGTCATCCGCTTCGACGGGCAGGCCTCCGTCTTCGCGAGCGCGGAGGGGCCGTGCTATCGCTGCCTCTTCCGCGAGCCACCACCGCCCGGGCTGATTCCCAACTGCGCCGAGGGAGGGGTCTTCGGCGTGCTGCCCGGGCTCGTGGGGATGATCCAGGCGACCGAGACGATCAAGCTGATCACCGGCGTCGGCGAGTCGCTGATCGGGCGGCTGCTGCTGGTGGACGCGCTGCGCATGCGCTTCCGGACGATCGAGGTCGCGCGCGATCCGAGCTGTCCGGCGTGCGGGACGCGCGAGATCACGGCGTTGATCGACTACGACCTCTTCTGCGGTGTCGCCACGAGTGACGACGGCCGACTGGCAGCCGGGGACGAATGGGACGACGACTCGTCGAGTGACGACGAGATCACGCCACGCGGGCTCGAC
>JAYUTY010000380.1:0-3771 GCA_043754875.1 Gemmatimonadota bacterium | reverse complement strand
ATGTGACCTTTTTCGCGCTCGACCAGCAGTATGCACTTGCCGCCGGGGACGTGCTCGTCCTCGGGCCCGGCGTGGAGCACGCCGCGCGGTCAAGACTGGGTGCCAGCTTCCTGCTCACGGTTGCGCACATCGCGAGTCGGGACGACGTGGAGCGCGCATCGCGAGCGCCGGCACCGGACCGCACGTTGAGCGAGTCGGCGAGGCAACGGTGGCTGGATGATGGAGGCCACCCGCCGCGACGGGGCTCCCCGTAATCGGCAGTGACCGCAGGCCTTCAAGGCACCGGTAGTACCAGATACAGTCGGACTTCTGCCAAGGCTGTCCAGGCCATTCCCACTCTCGCGACGTGAGTACGAGAGCCTCAGGACCTCAGGAGACGATTGTCATGACGACGCGACGATTCGAACGCGGCGACCACGTGAGCTGGAACTCGGAGGCGGGTCGCGTGCGTGGCCGGATCTCCCGCGTGATAACATCCGAGATTCAGTTCAAGGGTTACACGGTCCGGGCCAGCGAGGACGAACCGCAGTATGAGATCAAGAGCGACACGACGGACCACGTCGCTATGCACAAGGGCTCCGCCCTGAGGAAGCTCTCGCGTTGACCCGAGCTAGTGCGATCCGGTACGAGCGGCCCAATTGTGCCACAAGCCAAAATCGTCGGCACGCGGTGGCCCCGGCGATCTCGTATGCTGCAGCTGTTTCTCGACTTCAAAAGGAGCGGGCGACCGGACTCGAACCGGCGACGTCCAGCTTGGGAAGCTGGCCTCGCACCGCCATCGCGTGACCGTGGGGGTAACGGAGCCGGGCGAGGGATCCGATGGGATATCGCGAACATTCGCGTCTGGGGCCACTGGGGCCACTGGGGCCACGAATGCCGTGAAACGCGCGAAAATGGCCCGCGCGCCTCGCGGATGCAGGAGAGGCAGAGCGTTGGGATTCCTGCAGTTAGCGCGAACCCGTTGCGCACCCCATGCTTCGGGAGCAGGAGGTCGCTGGTTCAAATCCAGTCGCCCCGACCATACATGAGTCGTTGCAGGCGAATGGCTTGCAGAAAGCGTCCGACATTCCTCGAATGTTGGACGCTTTCGTTTGTCGCGCACCAGCTGCTAACTCGCGGCACAGAAGAGGCATTTCGCAACGAGACACTCACCGAGGACGCAGGACAGCACCGCACCACGAACGGCACGGATGCCCGCCGCGGGGCTACGCCTCCCGCAGCGCCGCCGCCGGGTCGATGCGCGACGCACGCCGCGCCGGCAGCCAGTTGGCGGTGAGCACCGCGACGCCGAGCACGACCACGATCGCCGCGTACGTCACCGGGTCCGTCGGGGCAACGCCGTAGAGCAGCGAACGCAGCACGCGCGTGGCGGCGAGCGCCGCGGCGAGCCCGAGTGCCGCGCCCGCCGCGCCGATCCACGCCCCCTCACCAAGCACCATGCGCACGACCTGGCCACGACTCGCGCCAAGTGCCATCCGGATCCCGATCTCGTGCACGCGTTGGCTCGTCGAGAAGGCAATCACACCGTACGTACCCAGCGTGGCGAGCGCGAGGGCAACGACGCCGAACAGCGTCAGCAGCACAGTGCGGAAGCGCGGCGCGGCAGTGGCGTCGGCGGTGCGGGCGTCCATCGTGCGCACGTCGAACAGCGGCGCGTCGGGGGCCAGCGCGGCGATCGTGCGGCGTACCGTCGCGGTCAGCGCCAACGGGTCGCCCGGGGTACGCACGAACAGCGTCGTCCGCCCGCCCGGCGACTGCGCGTACGGCAGGAAGACGTCCGGCGTGGGCACCGAGTCGATCGTGCCGTAGCGCACGTCCCCTACGACGCCGACGACGAACGCGGTGTCGGTCCAGAACGGCTCCCTCCCCACGCTCACCGGGCGCCCGATCGGATCCTCCCCCGGCCAGAAGCGGCGCGCGGCAGTCTCGTTGATGATCACCGACTTGCGACTGCCGGCGCGGTCGGCGTCGCTGAACTGGCGGCCGCGCAGTAGCGGGACGCCGAGCACGGATGGGAGCGCGGGCGTCATCCAGTGCAGCCCGATCTGCGGCTCCTGCCCACGGGGAAGCGGCGGTCGGTCGCGGCGCGCCAGCACCGTGCCGGAGCATCCACCATTGAGCGGTGGGCAGTCGCCGAACGCCACGCCCGTGACGCCCGGCAGCGCCCGCACCTCGTCCACGATCCGGCTGTAGAGCGCCGGCCGCGACTCGACACCGGGCGCCCGGGCGACCTGGATCTTCATCGTCAGCAGCTGCTCGCCGCGGAAGCCGGCGGGCGTCGCGAGCAGTTTGTCCAGGCTGCGCAACATCAGCCCCGAGCCGGCCAGCAGCACC
Organism: Gemmatimonadota bacterium; assembly: GCA_043754875.1. Lineage (GTDB taxonomy): Bacteria > Gemmatimonadota > Gemmatimonadetes > Gemmatimonadales > Gemmatimonadaceae > AG11. The sequence goes on along the minus strand of JAYUTY010000380.1, from coordinate 1,437 downwards.
ACTGCCAGCGCCACCTCCACGACGGCGAGGAGGTTGCGCAGCGAGACGCGGCCGGACGCGCGGCCTGGCGCGGCGCCTTCCTTGAGCGCGTCGGTGAGTGACGGACGCGTGGCCTGGAGCGCCGGCACGAGCCCGAACAGCAGCCCGGTGACGAGGGCCAGCACGCCCGCGAACGCGAATGCCGCGACGTCGAGGTGGATGGATGTGAAAGTCACCGCGCCGAGCCCGCTCAGGTTCTGCGCGGCGAGCGCGCGCGCCGGGTCGAGGGCGGCGAGCAGCGCGACGCCCCACCACGCGACGCCGAGGCTCGCCACACCGCCCCACGCACCGAGGAGCAGTGCCTCCGTGAGCAGTTGTCTGACGAGCCGGCCACGCCCGGCGCCGAGGGCGAGCCGCACGGCGATCTCGCGGCGCCGGCCGGCGGCCCGCACGAGGAACAGGTTGGCCACGTTGGCGCAGGCGATCACGAGCACGAGCACCACGGCGCCCAACAGCACGAGCAGCGCGCGGCGGATGGTCGGGTCCACGCGCTTCGCGTCGAGCGGGCGGGCTGCCACACCCCACGGCTTGGCCGCCACGTCGAACGGGTTCGCGTCGGCCGCAGACACCCTCGGGCCGAGCCGCCGCACCTCCGCCTCGGCCTGCGCCACGGTGACACCAGGGGCGAGGCGGGCGACGGCCGAGAAACTGAGCGACCACGCCTGGTTCAGCTCCTCGGCTGGCTGCGCCATGATCGGCGTCCACACGTCGGCCTGGCCGGTGAGGCCGCGGAAGTTTGGTGGCAGCACCCCGACGACGGTGTACGGCGTGCCATCGAGCACCACGGAGCGCCCGAGCACCGCCGAGTCGGCGCCGTAGCGGCGGAGCCAGAAGTCGTGGCCGAGCATCGCCACGCGAGGGCCATCGGGGTTGCTGTCCTCGTCGGCGGCGAAGTTGCGGCCGAGCACCGGCCGGACGCCGAGCGTCGGCAGGTACCGCGCGCCCACGCGCTCGCCCTGCACGCGCTCCGCCGTGCCCGTGGTGACCGTGTACGGCTCATCCGTGTAGAGCGCGACGTCGGAGAAGACGTGCTGCAGATCGCGAAAGACGCGGAACTTCGGGTACGACCAGATCATGTCGTCGGCGCCCGGCCTGCCCCGCTCGGCGGGCCTGACCAGGCTCACCGTCATGAGCCGCGCCGGCTCCATGAATGGGAGCGGGCGGAGGAGCAGGGCGTGCACCGCGCTGAAGATGGCGGTGTTGGCGCCAATGCCGAGAGCGAGCGTCAATACCACGGTGGCCGTGAAGCCCGGCGCGCGGCGCAGGGTGCGGAGCGCGAAGCGGAGGTCTGCCCGCGCAGCGTCGAACAGTCCAAGTCCGGCCATGTGTCGCGTCCTCGCTCGGGCGGCGGTGAGGTTGCCGAAGCGGCGCCGAGCGGCGTTCCTCGCGTCGGCAGGC
>JAYUTY010000379.1:0-3783 GCA_043754875.1 Gemmatimonadota bacterium | reverse complement strand
CGCGCTCGGCCAGCTCCGCCGCAGTGCCCGGGGCGAGCGCGATCTGCTCGGCGCCCACGCAGTCGGCGAAGGTGAGGAGGAGCGCCCCGCCCAGCGCAGCGACGTAGTGATCCTGGAAGCCGCCGGCGACGCCCAGCCCGTCCACCTCCGTCGCGCGGCTCAGCGCTGCGAGCTCCAGCGCAGGGAGCCGTCTTCCCTGGAGCGCAGCCAGCGCGCCGGCGAGCGCCACGCCAGCAGCTGACGAGCCTCCGAGTCCCGCACCCACGGGGAAGTCGCTCGTGAGGGCCGCGCTGACGCCGACAAGACCAGATCGATCGAGCGCTGCGCGAACGAGCGGATCCGTCGTGGGCGGGGCCGGTGCGTCGTCTCGCGAAACGCGCGCGGTGGCGTAGCGCGTGATCGCGACATTGCAGACGACGCCGCCCTCCCGCTCGGAGTAGGGAGGCACGTCCGTCCAGCCCCCGCCGAAATCGAGGCGCGTCGGCGCGCGTGCGGCGAGAGCGCGGAGCACGCCTGCGCGGCTAGGAGCGGTGGGAGCCGCTGATGCCGCTACCTCTTCTTCTTGACGGGCGCCTTGCCCTTCGCAGGCGCTGCCGCCTTCACCGGCGTCTTGCCTCCCTTCGAGCCAGCCTTGGGAGCTGCCTTGGCACCGGCCTTCGTGGGCTTGGTGCTCTTCGCCGACGGCTTGGACACAGCGCCCTTGGCGGGCGACTTGGCGGCCGACTTCGCTGGCGCCTTTGACTGTGCCTTGGCACCCCCTTTCCTGACCTCGGCCACCTTCGCTGCCGGCTTGGCGGCAGGCTTGGCGGCAGGCTTGGCGGCTGATTTCGCCGCCGGAGCCGACTTGGCGGGCGCCGTCTTGGCTGGAGCCTTTGCCGCCGGTGGCGTGGACTTGGCGGGCGCTGTCGGCTCATCAGGCGTGGGAGCAGCCGCGGCCGGCCCAGTCGGGCGAGGGCTGCCAGCGCGGAGTGAGAATGCACCTGGACGCTGCGGTGGCGGTAGAAGAGCGGCGGCCGCGTTGCCGCATCCCGAGCGGCCCGGTCAGCGACCGCCTTGTCGGCGGCGATCTTCGAGGCAGTGGGCCGCCCCTTCTCGCTCGAAGGGCGCAGACCGTGGGCTTGCTCCGCCTCACGGATGAGCTTGTCGCCCTCCTCCTGCGTCATCTGACCGCGGCGTATCATGTATTGAACGAGGTCGCGCGCGCTCTCGATCGCGAAGCCAGCGAGTCCGGCCGCCGCGCTGATCACATCCTTCATGGCGAGGGAGACCTTGCTGCCAGCCTCCTGGCTGATCAGCTGCGCCCGCTCAGCCATCTCGGCCACGGTATCGCGCATGTCGGCGCCACGGTGACCCGGTCCACGCCGAGGGGCTGGCGCCACTGGTGCCGGTGTCGCTTCCTCGTCCGTCTGATCCTTGTCCACCATGCCCGGTCCGTTCCGATGCTCGGGGGAGGATGCTCCCCGTTTCATTGAAGGGCGCGCCGTCGCGCACTAACTTCGTCGCGCCGAGCCGAAAGGCGCCATTTGTCGCCGCAAGTATATGATTTTTCAACAGCTACGCAAGCTTTCCTTACGCGCTGCGCGAAGTCGGGCGCTCCAGCAGACGTCGCTCCTCCGGCCGTATGGGCTGGAAACGAGCCCATCTATCTCGCAGTAACAAGACAGCTAAGAGACATATCATGCTCAGTGGAGTGAAAGTTCTGGACCTCAGCCGAGTGCTCGCCGGTCCAGTCTGCTCCATGATCCTCGGAGATATGGGCGCCGACGTCATCAAAGTGGAGCGCCAGTCCGGCGGAGACGAGACCCGCGGCTGGGGTCCGCCGTTCGATGCGCGGGGCGAGAGCGCCTACTTCCTGAGCGTCAACCGCAACAAGCTCGGCATCTGCGCCGACCTCGACCGCGCGCAGGACGCTGCGGCCCTCCGCGCGCTCATGCGCGACGCCGACGTGGTGCTCGAGAACTTCCGCACAGGCACCCTCGAGCGCCGAGGACTGGGAGCAGTCGATGCACGCGCGGCGAACCCGCGGCTCGTCTGGTGCACCATCTCCGGCTTCGGATCGCTCAGCGAACGACCTGGCTACGACTTCGTGGTACAGGCGGAAAGCGGGTGGATGTCCATTACGGGCGAGCCGACCGGGTCGCCAGTGAAGCACGGCATCGCCCTCGTGGACGTGATGGCTGGGAAAGATGCGGCCGTCGCGATCCTGGGCGCGCTCGTGTCGCGCGGGTCGACCGGTGTCGGACGTCACGTGGCAATCTCATTGAAGGCGACCGCCGAGGCGGCGCTCGTGAACGTCGCGCAGAATGCGCTGGTGAGTGGCGCGGCACCCCGGCGGTGGGGGAACGCGCACGCGAACCTCGTTCCCTACCAGCTGTTCGAGGCGTCGGACCGCGCGATCGTCATTGCGGTCGGGAGCGACTCGCAATGGCTCGCCTGCGCCCGCGCGCTCGAGCTGATGGATCTGGCGGACGAGCAGTCGCTGCGCACGAACGCGGGACGTCTCGCTGGGCGCGAGTCGCTCGTCACCCGCCTCGCCGATCGCCTGCGCACTCGATCCGCGGCCGACTGGTTGGCGCGGCTGGCGAGGGCGGGGGTGCCGGCGGGCGTCGTCCGTTCCGTGCCGGAGGTGCTCGCGTCGGTCGACGCGTCGCCGATCAACGGGATGCCGCCGAGCGTGCCTGGCTCCATCCGCCTGCCGCCGCCGATGCTCGGCGAACATGCCGAGCTCGTTCGCGAGCACGGGTGGGGAGCGTTCGAGCGTGTCGCGTCCGCAACGAGCGTGGCTGCGCCGGCCATGGATCGACGGGAGTGACGGCCGGGTCGCCGGGTCGTCACCGGCTCATGACCAGCGCGCCGGCAACACTTGATAACACGAAGACCCTGTCCCGCACGCGAAATCTGCGTTACTCTATCGGCGTGAGGACCACGGAGCCGGAACAGCTCGTTGATCAGGATGACTCCGATCAGCGCATCATTCAGCGTGTGCTCGCGGGCGACCGCGATGAATTCACGACGCTGATCACTCGGTACAGTGATCCGCTGTATCGTCACGCGTTGTGCATGACGGGCAGTCCGGATGTCGCGGAAGACATCCTGCAGCTCTCGTTCATCAAGGCGTATCAGCATCTCGCGGAAGTCCGCGGCCGCTTCGACGCGTGGGTGTTCCGCATCGTCGCGAATGGCTGCAAGGACTGGCTGAAGAACATCCGCCGCTCGCACCTGAGCTACGACGAGGACGACCAGCCGTCGGGCTTCGCGACGCCGGAAGAGGAGCTCGATCGCACGGAGCTGCGGAGCGATCTCGACGTCGCGCTCTCCTCGCTGCCGGCGTCGCTCCGCGAGGCGTTCGTCATGAAGCACGTGGAGGGACGCTCGTACGAAGAGATGGCTGACCTGCTCGGCACCACGGTCGGAGCGCTGAAGATGCGAGTGCATCGTGCACGCGAGGCGCTACAGGCCCTACTCGAGGAGAAGTACTCCTAACATGCGCGACGACCTCCACTCGGACGGCCGGGACGACGGCCGGAAGCGGGATCGCTCGGGACTGTCCCAGCGCCCGATCGCCGATCGGGAAGTGCCGATCGGCCCGCCCGCGTCCACCATTCCTGCCGCCGTTCACGCGTGGCTCGACGGTGAGTCGACCGAGCGCGAGGCGCGGCGCGCCGGTTGGTCGCGCGACGTGGATTTCTGGCGGCGGCTCGACGACGATCTCGCCTCGCGGCGCGGAATGACGACGCCGCTCCATCTGGAGGCGCAGATCATGAGCGCAATCCCGAGGCACTC
>JAYUTY010000378.1:0-3797 GCA_043754875.1 Gemmatimonadota bacterium | reverse complement strand
GCGTTCAGCTTCTGGAGCGTCACCACCTTCTGGAACCCGCCCGTCACGGGCGCGATGTAGAGGCGGCTCCCGGCGTCGAGCGCGTCCTTGATGACACTGTCGCGCGCATGCGCCGTCAGCCCCGGGCGCGGCGCCCACGGCGAGCGCACGGTGATGTTGCCGTCGATGATGGTCGCGTTCGTCATCGTCACCCAGGAGCCCCACCCGGCCGCCGTGTCGCCCGGCGTCGCCTTGGTGGCCGGCCACAAGATGCGGTAGTTCCACGGCCCATCCGGCAGGCGCGCGATCACGACGTCGGGGCGATACGCCACCACGTCGGCGAACTCGAGGCGGTTGCTCAGGAAGTTGCGCACGGCGTACCGCACCGTGATCGAATCCGCCTTGAGGAACCGGTTGCCCGCGCTGTCCGTGATCGACACGTTCACCATCGTCGCGCCGGTCAGCAGGTTGCCGCGCATTGCGTCCACCTTCACGATGCCGTGCGTCTGTCCCTGCAGCACGCCGAGCACCAGCCGCCGTGCCCGCTCCCGCCCGAAGTCCGTGTTCGTCAGGAACCAGATCGCCGTCACTGCCACGACGACGATCACGCTGAGCACGACGAGCACGCGGAGCAGGCGGCGCAGCATCAGTATGCCTGGCCGATCGAGAGGTGGAGCGTGAACCGGTTCAGGATGCTCTTGAACCCGTTCGACGCCTGCACGTCCGAGTAGCGCCGCGCGATGTCGAGCGGCACGATCTCGGTCACGCCGTTGCGCGACACCTCGGAGACGACGGCGAGCTCGTGCTGGCGCGCCGGATTGAAGCCGACGTCGACACGGATCGGCCCGACGGACGAGAGATATCGAATCCCGAACCCCGGCGTGATCGCCGCCGTTCCGCTCACGAGGTTGGCCAGCGTGCGAACCCCCGCGCCGAGCGGATCGAGCACCCGCTCACCAACGGCGGCGCCGTCCACGAACACCGCCCCGCCGAGGTTGGCGAGGAAGGGCAGGGGGAAGCGGTACTCCACGCTCCCCTCCAGCAGCGACGTGCCTCCCAGCGGCCGCGGCGTGAACTTGTCATCGCCCACGAGCGACTTCGTGCCGGTCGAGTCGGCCGCCGTGTTCGGATCGCAGAGCCGAAGCGTGCTGGCGCTCGTCACGTCGCAGAGTGCGCCGCTCGCCGTCTTCGCATTGACCAGGAAGCCGTGGGGCAGCGTGAGAATGCGCGGTCCGAGCTGGTTCTCCCCGAAGCCGCGCACCGACTGCGAGCCACCGGCGTAGAATCGCTTGCGCGGGTGCAGCACCGCTTCGGCGATCGTTCCACCACCACCACCCGAGAGCGGCCGCACGAAGCCGATCCGCACGTGGCTCGCCAGCACGTTGCCGCGCGGTCCAAGCCCCATGTACACCGCACCGTCGGCATATGCCCGGTTGTACCGGTAGTCCGACGCGGTGAACGACGACGCGTGCTCCAGGTCGATGCGTCCCACGTATCCGCGCGTGGGGTTGAGCGGTTGGTCGCTGCGATCCACCTGCACCAGCGCCTGCACAGGTGAGAGCCGCTGGTGCGAACGCAGCGCTTCGATCGTCGTCACGTCGCAGACGCCGAAGTTCACGCAGAAGTACGGGCCGCCCGCCTCCACGCGCGTCTCCTCGAACCGGTACGTGAGGCTCGCCGGTGCGCGCACACCGAGCGAGCGCGTGTACGTGAGATTGCCACCGTAGCCGCGGTCGATCACGACGGCCGGCACCGAGCGGCGCTGCGCGAACGCACCGATGCCCAGCGAGTTGCGCGCGCGCTGCAGGAAGGACGGCTGCGTCAGCGTCGCGCTCGCCTGCCACGTCGGCTGCAGGAAGTCGCTCGCGTCGCCCGTCACCGCCGTCGAGGTGTCCTGCTGACGGAAGATGCCCCGGCCGTTCAACGTGCCGGCGAACAGGTTGCCCGCCGTTGCCGACAGCTCGAGGCGGCGGGCGCCACCGAGCAGGTTGTACGCCGTGTAGCGGGCCTCCGTCTGCGCGAACTCCACCGTGTTGAACCCGACGCTCGCCCGCGCTTCATGCAGCTGCGCCTCGCGCACCACCACGTTCACCGTCTTCACGCTGTCGAACGTCTGCGGCACCTCCAGCGCGGCCAGTCGGAACAGGTTGGACTCGTACAGGTTGCGCTGGCTCTCGATCACGTCGCCGCGCTTGTAGAGGTCGCCCGGCCGGAAGGTCAGCGAGTTGCGCACCACCTTCTGCGCCACCTGATCGGTTCCCCGGATGACGATGTCGCCCACGGTGGTCCGGTGGTTGGGCACCACGCGCAGCTGCACGCGTGCCGTGCGGGCCACCTCGTCCACCACCGACGATGTATCGATCAGCGCGTCGGCGTAGCCCAGATCCCACAGCTCGTTCTGGAAGTTCGTGCGCATCGAGTCGAACACGAACAGGTCCAGCGGCTGGTTCGGTTGCATCGTCGTCAGCCGCCGCAGTCGCCGTCCCCGAATGAGCCCGCTGTCGACCGTCACCGCGACGTCCGTCACGATCGTCGGCGGGCCTTCCACGATGTCGAACCGCACCGCGACCTGCTTGCTGTTCACCCTCGTCACCGTGGTGTCCACGGTCGTCTGGCGGTACCCGTGCTTGAAGTAGAACACCTTGATGCGCAGGACGTCCCGCTTGAACTCCTGCCGGTTCAGGTAGTGCCGCTGCTCGAAGCCGCGGTAGCGCGTGAACCGGCAGACCGGCGTCAGCACGACGCTGGTGCAGCGCGTCGCGTCCGTGTAGATGCTCGCCTTGAGCTCCGTGGCGTCCACCGCCTTGGAGACGCCCACGAGCTGCAGCGACTTGACCTCCGGGGAGGGATCACGGTCGGTGCGCGGCGCGAGCACTTGAGCGGAAATCGACGATGCGGCAGTAGCGCCCACCGCGAGGAGGAGCGCCGCACGCCGCAGCAAGCGGAAGCGGGTCATTGCACCAATCTATAGCAAAGGGCGGACCCCGGACGCTTCACGGGCCGATGAGCGCTGAGACGCGCTCATCGGCCCGTGAAGCGTCCGTCTCCTGTCCCGCTCCTACAGTCCCGACAGCAGCGCGTCGTTGCTCGGCGTCGCGGCGATCCGCTTGATCAGCCACTCGAGCCCCGACTGCGGCGGCATCTGCCCCAGCCCGCGCCGCAGCGTGTACACATGGTCGAGCTGGTCCGCGCGGAACAGCTTCTCCTCCCGCCGCGTCCCGCTGGTCGCGATGTCGATCGCCGGATAGATCCGCTTCTCCGCCAGCGACCGGTCCAGCTTGATCTCGCAGTTGCCCGTGCCCTTGAACTCCTCGAAGATGATGTCGTCCATCCGCGAGCCCGTCTCCACCAGCGCCGTGGCGATGATCGTCAGCGACCCGCCCCCCGACGTCGACGCCACCGCGCGCGCCGAACCGAAGAAGGCCTTGGGCTTCGCCATCGCCTGCGCGTCGAGCCCGCCCGACATCGTGCGTCCCGTGCCGCGCTCCGCCGTGTTGTGCGCCCGTGCCATGCGCGTCAGCGAGTCCAGCACGATGACGACGTCCTTGCCGCTCTCCACGAGACGCCGCGCGCGCTCGAGCACCATTTCGGTGACCTCCACGTGACGCGCCGCCGGCTGGTCGAAGCTGCTCGCGATGACCTCGCCCACGTTCCACGAGATGGCCTCGCTCACTTCCTCCGGCCTCTCGTCCACGAGCAGGATCAGCAGCTCCGCCTGGGGATGATTGAGCGAGATCCCCTCGGTGACTGCGTGCAGCAGTGTCGTCTTGCCCGCCCGCGCCGGCGCCACGATCAACGCCCGCTGCCCATAGCCGATC